>DATLLB010000419.1:0-7397 GCA_035538075.1 Enhygromyxa sp. | reverse complement strand
ACGGTCAGTACCTGCTGATCCCGCTCGCGCTGGTCGGGCTCGGGCTGTTCGTGCTGCCGATCCTCGGGCTGATCGGGCGCGCGCCGATCCACACGCTCGGCGAGCTGCTGAGCAACCCAGCCGTCGGCGCTGCGCTGCGGCTGTCGCTGGTGGTCTCGCTGTCCGCGGTCGCGCTCTCGCTGCTGTTTGGATTCCCGCTCGCGTGGGTGCTCGCGCGCTTCGAGTTCCCCGGTCGCCGACTGGTGCGCGCGCTGGTGGCCTTGCCGATGGTGCTGCCGCCAGTGGTCGCCGGCGTCGCGCTGCTGACCGCGCTCGGACGTCGCGGGCTGCTCGGCGGCGTGCTCGAGTCGCTCGGGCTCGAGCTCGCGTTCACGACCGCGGGCGCGATCTTGGCGGCCACCTTCGTCGCGGCGCCGTTCTTCATCGTCACCTGCGAGGCCGCGCTCGAGGGCGTCGATCGTCGGCTCGAGGACGCCGCGGCCACGCTCGGCGCGACGCGGCTGCGGATCTTGTGGACCGTCACGCTGCCGGCGATCCGACCCTCGCTGCTGGCCGGGCTCGCGCTGTGCTGGGCCCGGGCGCTCGGCGAATTCGGGGCCACGATCACGTTCGCGGGCAATTTCCGCGGCCGCACGCAGACGGTGCCGCTGGCCGTCTACGAGGCGCTGCAGAGCGATCACGACGGCGCGGTGCTGCTCTCGCTGATCCTGCTCGCGGTCTCGCTCGCCGTGTTGATCGCCCTGCGCGGGAGGCTGGTGCGGAGTTGAGCTTGCGTGCGGATCTCGGCGTCGAGCGCAACGGCTTCGCGCTCGATGTGGCGTTCTCGGCCCCGAGCGGCGAGGTGCTGGCGCTGGTCGGGCAAAACGGCGCGGGCAAGTCGACCGTGCTCGCGGCGATCGCCGGGCTGATCCCGCTGCGTCGCGGCGAGGTCGTGCTCGACGGGCAGCTGCTCGAGCGCGTTGCGACCGGCGTGAGGCTGCCGCCGCAGGCCCGCGAGGTCGGCGTGCTGTTTCAGGGGCTCGCGCTGTTCGATCACCTCAGCGCGGTCGACAACGTCGCCTATGGTCTGCGCGCGCGCGGCATCGATCGTCGCAGCGCCCGTGCCCGCGCACGCGAGTGGCTCGATCGCTTCGGCGTCGTCGAGCTGTCCGAGCAGCGGCCGCCGCAGCTCTCGGGCGGACAGGCGCAGCGCGTGGCGCTGGCTCGCGCGCTGATCGTCGAGCCGCGCATGCTGCTGCTCGACGAGCCCTTGGTGGCCCTCGACGCGCAGACCGTGATCGACGTGCGCGAGGTGCTGCGCGAGACCCTGCGTGCGTTCGCCGGCGTCAGCCTGCTGGTCACCCACGAGATCGGCGACGCGCTCGAGCTCGCCGATCAGATCCTGGTGCTCGAGCACGGACGTCTGGTCCAACAGGGCAGCCCGAGCGAGGTCATGGCCGCGCCTGCGACCGCGCACCTCGAGGCCATGCTCGCCCGCCACGAGCATGGCCCTGCGCGCGGCAAGAGCAGCGCAGTCTGATAGGCTCGCTCGCGGATGAGCGACCGACCTCGCAAGCGTCTGCTCGGCCTCGATGCGCTGCGTGGCATCGCGGTGTTCCTGATGATCGAGCAGCACCTCGGCGTGTGGCTGTGGCGAGGGCCAGGGCCGGGCGGGTCGATCAACGACTATCCGGGCCTGTTGATCTTCAACGCGCTCGGCGGCGGCGCGGCCCCGGCCTTCGTCACGCTCGCGGGCATCGGCGCGAGCTTGCTGGCGAGCAAGCGCGAGCAGCCCGATCGCACGCTGGTGCTGCGCGGGCTGGTGATCATCGGGTTCGGCTACCTGCTCAGCGCGCTCACGCCGAGTTGGTTCTCCTGGCAGAGCTGGTTCGTGCTGCACCTGATGGGCTTCGGCATGCTCGTGACGCCGCTTTTGCGTCGCGTGCCGACGCCGGCGTTGCTCGGGATCGGGCTCGCGATCTTGCTGGCGACCGGCTGGGTGCAGGCGCAGATCGGCGTGCCGATCCGGCTCGACAATCCCTACATGTCCGGGCGCTCGCCGAGGTCGCCGGACGAGTGGACGGCCCTGCGCATTGCCGTGGCCGAGGGGCAGTTCCCGATCTTCCCGTGGTTCTCGTTTTATGTGGCCGGCCTCGCGTGCGGGCGCTGGATCGCCGCCGACAAGCTGCGTCACGTCGCGACGCTGGCCGGCTCGGTGCTGGCGGTCGGATTGCTCGGCGTGGCGCTGCGCGGGCTGCTTGCGATCACGCCAGGCACCGCGATCGGGCGCACGACCGCGCTCACGATCCCGTTCTTCCCGGCCTCGCCCACGCTCGCGGCGCTGCTGCTCGGGGCGGTGCTGCTCGGCATCGCGGCGGTGATGGCCTGGGATCGGCAGCGTCCGCTGAGCGACAACAATCTGCTGGTCACGCTCGGGCGCGCCTCGCTGACGCTGCTGATCGTGCACGTGTGGCTGTTTCGCGAGGCCACGCGACCGGTCGGCATGTGGCAGGCGCTCGGCGTCGGCGAGACCTTCGCGATCATCTCGGGCTTCGTGGTGTTCGCGGCGGTCGGCTCGTGGCTGTGGCAGCGGGTCGACTATCGCTTCGGCGCCGAGTGGTTGCTGCGCAAGCTCGCTTCGTGAGCGCGACGATGTACGTGTTCAGCGAGGACGAGCAGCACCTGTTGTTCATGGACTGCTTTGGGCTCACGCGGCTGAGCTTTCCGAATCACCTGGTGACCGAGCGTCGCAACTCGGGCAGCGAGTCGGGCGGCCGCGTGTCGATCTCGCGCGACGGCAGCGTTGCGATCTCCTACGCCGATCTGCTGGACAAGACCGTCCTCTGGACCTTCCCGGGGCTGCGGCCCGCGCAGCGGCTCGGGTATTCAGGACGCGGCGCGCTGGTCCACCCCGAGGGCACGCACGCGATCATCGAAGCGTACAGCGGGCTGCGGCTCGAGCCGCTGCGGCCGCCCGTGCTGCTGCCGCTGCGGCTCGACGCACCTGTCGATCGCGAGCGCAGCAACACGGACGTGAGAGTGTCGCTCGAGGGCGGCAGGCAGCTGGCGAAGCTGGTGCTGGGCGGCGACGGACAGCCGGACGTCCCGACCCCGCTGCGCGTCGCACATGACGGCACGCTGCTCTGCTACCACCGCGGCGAAGTGCTCTGCGCGACGCTCACGAGGACGCGGGCCGAAGTCCACTGGCGTCGTGCCGTGACCACCCCCGAGGGCGCGCGCCTCGAGCTGCACGCGGAGGCGAAGCGCGGCGCGTTGCTGCTGCATCGAGGTCTGCGCTGGACCATCGTCATGCTCGCCCGCGGTCGCGAGCGCATCCTGGAGATCGAGAGCCTCGGCGTGCCTGCGGTCGCGGGCCGCACCGTCGTCCATCAGCCCGCGCCCGATCGGCTCGTGCGGCGCAACCTCGAGACCGGCAGGCAGACCAAGCTCCCGCTGCCCGAGCAGGGTGTCGGCACGATCTTCCTGGGCAAGACGCGTCTGCTGTTCTTGGCCGCCGATCGCGAGCGCATCCTCGACCCGATCGCGAACATCGAGCTCCCCCGCGAGCTCCCGCCCGAGCAGCGCGCGGTTCGGCAGGACTTGCTTCAGCTCGTGCGACCCACCGTCGAGGCAGCGCGCCTCGCTGGCGTGTGCGTCGAGCTCGGCCGCGTCACGCTCGGCCCGAAGACCGACACCGCGTCGGTCGAGTTTCGCCTCGCCGGTGGCGAGAATCTGCTCGGTGCGTTGCTGGCCGGGCATGTCACCTCGATCTGGCAAGACCGCACGCTCCCGTCCGGCTGGCGGACGCGCCACTACAAGTCCGATTGCAGCATCACCTACGATCCCGACGTGACGGTCGAGCAGCTCGTCGAGGCGTATGCCGTGCTGCACGAGCGTGGCCTCGGGTTTGCGTCGACCATCCCGTTTTGGTGGCGGCAGTTCGACCATCGCGGTCAGCCACCGCGGGATCCCGCGGCGCTGGCCGTGCTCGCGCAGGCGCTGATTGCCGTCGTTCGTGACGGGCCCGACGTGCAGCTCGACTTCGCCGAATTGGCCGCTCGCGGGCGACCGGCGATCGACGCGATCGTGAGCGCCTATGATCACTATTCACGAACCGCGGAGCAGCTCGGCTATCAGGCCACGCGCTTGGCTGGCGCGCTGTTCAATCGCATCCACAAAGCCGACGCCGCGCGACTGTGGATGGCCCTCTACCTCGACGCCGAGGACTGGCAGGATCACGGCTCGCATTACGGCGATATCGGCCCTTACGGCCTCGGCGATCTGCTCGAGCTGCACCCCGAGGTGACCGAGCAGTTCGTGACGTGGTTTCGCACCCACGAGCTGCCCGACCAAGACGAAGACCGACGCGATTACCTGGAGCAGCTGCGTCGCAGCTTGCGAGCTTGAGGTGCGCGCAGGCATGATCCCCACATGCCGGCCAGTCCCACGGTCGAGCCCAGTGTTCGCGGGCGCGCGTTGATCGAGCTGCTCGCACACATGAACGAGTTCCAGAGTGGTTTGTACGAGAAGGTCCGCGCGCACGTGCCGGCCGCGGATCTCGAGGTGCTCGACAAGATGCGCCCGACCGACTGGGTCGCGGCCTCGCACAGTCGGCCGGTGATCGACGGCATCGTCCACGAGCTCGGTCCGCGTGCGACCGAGCTGTGGGTCTCGCTGGTCGGCACTCGAATGCTGCGCACGCCGTTGCTGGGCGGCTTCTTCGACATGCTCGTGCGACTCGGCGGCATGAGCCCCGCGCGCTTCATCAAGTCGCTGCCGCGCGGCTGGGGTAACGCCTATCGCGACTGGGGCGAGCCGCACGTGACCGAGCTGGGCGAGCGCGAGGCGATGGTCGAGTTCGTCGACGTGGCCGCGTATCTGTTCGAGCACCGCCAGCACTGGGTCGCCATTCACGGGGTGCTGATCGGGCTCGTCAACGTCGCCAACGAAAAAGGCGAGGCCGAGCTGCACTACGACGTCGGTCATCGACGCGTGCGCGCGACCGTGCGCTGGTGACTGCAGATGGGTTAGGCTCGCCGCGGTGGGCAAGACTTCAATCGCCGCGCTCGAGCGCAAACTGATCGACGATCCCGACGCCCTCGACGACTGGCTGGTCTACGCCGACGCGCTCGCCGAAGCCGGCGATCCGCGTGGCGAGCTGGTCAGCATCGGCGTGAGCCTGGCTCGCATGCAGGGCACCATCGAGCAGCTGCGCGAACGCGAAGACGCGCTGCTTCAGGGCCACGCCGAGGCATGGTTCGGCCAGCTCGTCGACAACGACGACTGGCGCGAGTGCTTCGGCTGGACCCTGCAGACCGGCTTTTGGGGCCGGATCCGCGTGTGGGTCGACTACGACCACCGCGGCACCGACATCCCCAAGCTGCTCGGCTATGCGCTCGCGCACCCGAGCGCCAAGTTCCTGCGCGAGCTCGACATCGGCCTGACCAGCGGCGACGGCCAGGACGAGTACGACAGCTGCATCCGCGCGCTGGTCAAGCACGGCGCGCTGCCGAGCTTGCGACGCATGACGCTCGGCGACTTCGACTATCCCGACGAGAGCGAGATCTCGTGGGTGCACGTCGGCGACGTCGGCAAGCTGTGGTCGCAGCTCACCGGCCTCGAGCAGCTGAAGCTGCAGGGCGCCGGCATCGGGCTCGGGACGCCGAAGTCGACCCGCCTGCGCCGCTTGTTGCTGCACACCGGTGGCTTGCCGGACGTCGCCGCCGAGTCGCTCGAGCGCGCCGAGCTGCCCAAGCTCGAGCACCTCGAGGTGTGGTTCGGCAGCGACAATTACGGCTGCACGTGCACGGCCGAGCACGCGCGCGGCATCTTGAGCAACCGCAGCTTCGCCCAGCTGCGTCGGCTCGCGCTGGCCAATGCCTTCTTCGCCGACGACATCGCTATCGAGGTCGCGCAGAGCAAGCTGCCACCCAAGCTCGAGGTGCTCGATCTCTCGATGGGCACCATGACCGACGCCGGCGCCGAGCGGCTGCTGGCTCGCGCCGACGAGCTGCGCCGGCTCACCACGCTCGACCTGAGCAGCAACTATCTATCCCCGACCATGTGCGCGCGCCTGGGTTCGGCGCTGCCCAACGTGCGGGTCGACGAGCAGAAACAGACCGACGGCGAGTGGCGCTACGTCAGCGTGAGCGAGTGACCGATCCATGTACGCATTCAGCGAAGACGAGCGCCATCTCCTGTTCATGGACGGCTTCGGGCTCACGCGCCTGAGCCTGCCCAACCAGGCCAAGACCGACGTGAAGATCTCCGGCAGCGAGGCGGCCGGAAACGTGACCATGTCGCGCGACGGCGGCGTCGCGGTGACCCACGAAGATCTGTGGGACAAGTCGGTGGTCTGGAGCTTGCCCGAGCTGCGGCCCTCGAAGCGTTTCGAGCGGTTCGAGAATCGCGGCGCGATCGTGCATCCCGCGGGCACGCACTTCATCGTGTACGAAGTCGGCGCGCTGAAGCTCGAGCCGCTGCGCAAGACGGTCCTGCTGCCGTTGCGCCTCGACGCGCCGCCCGAGTCCAAGCAGCCGAGCGCGGGTCCGGTCACGCTCGCGCTCGAGGGTGGTCAGCAACTTTCGGCGTTGACCTTGGGCGGGCCGGGCCGACCGAACGTGATGGCGCCGCTGCGCATCGCTCATGACGGCACGCTGCTGTGCTTCACCGGCACCGAGCTGGTCTGCGCCACGCTCACCGGCGTGACGATCCGCGTGCACTGGCGGCGTGCGGTGACCACCCCCGAGGGCGCGCGGCTCGAGCTCTACGCCGACGCGCAGCGCTGCGTGCTGAGGGTCCATCACGACCGGCGCTGGACCATCTTCGAGCGCATCGGCACGCGCGAGCGCAGCAGCGAGATCGAGAGCCTCGGGGTACCTGCGGTCGCTGGCGCGTGGCTGGCCTACCAACCCGCGCAGGACGTGGTCGTGCGTCGCAACCTCGACACCGGCGAGCAGACCGAGCACTCGCTCGCGTTCGGCAAGGCCAGCGAAGGCGTCGGCACCGTGTTCGTCGGCGCCAAGGGCAGCCTGCTGTGTCTGACCGCCGATCGCGAGCGCGTGCTCGATCTGATCGCCAAGCTCGAGATCCCGCGCGGGCTCCCACGCAATCAGCTCGACGTGCGGCAGCGGTTGCTCGGCCTCGCCCGACCCTACGTCGACGCCGCGCGGCTCGCTGGCGCGTGCATCGAGCTCGGCCGCGTGGAGTTCGACACCAAGCACAACTCCGTGTCGATCAGCCACCGCATCGCCGGCGGCGACAATCTGTTCGGGGCCTTGCTCGCCGCCCACAGCAGCTCGGTCTGGCGCAACTGTCAGCTGCCGGGTGGCTGGCGCATGGGCAGCTACGGCGGCGCGGGTGCGATCAGTTATGACCCCGGCGTGACGCTCGAGCAGCTGGTCGCGGGCTACACCACG
>DATLLB010000418.1:0-3851 GCA_035538075.1 Enhygromyxa sp. | reverse complement strand
ATTGACCAGCGCGCTCTTGCCGCCGCCCGAAGTCCCGACGAACGCCCCACGCTTGCCCGCCGCGCAGTGATCGAGCACCGCGCCCAACCCCGCACCGGTCGCCGCCGAGACGCACAGCATCGTTAGCGCGATCGCACCCGGCCCCTCGAGCCAGGGCGCCCGCAGCTCGTCGAGCAGCGCCGCGGTCTCGGGCAGGTCGGCCTTGTTGACGAGCAGCAGCGGCTCGAGCCCGGCGGCCTCGGCTGCGATCAAGGCTCGATCGATGAAGCCGGTCGGCGTGGGCGGCAGCGCGGCGACGACGATGCCGAGCGTGTCGAGGTTGGCGGCCACCGTGTGGGCGTGGCCCATCGCGTCGCGGCGGCGCAGCTCGCTGCGACGCTCGAGCCGACGCAGGCGTTCGCCGATCACCTCGACTCGATCACCGACGACGTGACCCGACTTGCGCTGGACCTTGACGGATCGCAGCTCGCCGGAGGAGTCCAGCCGCACGTCGACCGCGACGCCGTAGTGACCGACGATGATCCCGAGCTCGCCCGAGCCTTCGCGCTCCGGCTCGATCTCGCGGTGTTGCCAGGCTTGCCGCTGCGAGCTGCGGGGCCGGCGACGCTTGCCGTGCTTGATCGTCAAATCTGGGCGAGAGGGTAGCAGGCGGGGTCGTCCCCGAGCCTGCGGGTGATCGAATGGCAAGGCCCGTGGCACGGGTACGGACATGCGCGCGCTCGATACCCGCGTCTGGAATCTGATCCCCCCGGCACTGCTGCTCATGGCTGCGTGTACGACGCGGGCTTCGACTCCAGTCGACGAGACCGGCAATTCCGAGTCGACGACGGACGAGTCGACGGGGGACGGCGACGAGAACGGCGATGACGCCGATACTAATTCGACGGGCAACGACGACCCGACCGGCGACGGCGAGTGCAATCCCCCGTGTGGAGCGCATCAGTTCTGTGTCGAGGGGGAGTACTGCTACACGATTCCGCCCGATCCCGAGTGCTTCGAGGATCTCGACTGCGGCCCCGGCGAGTATTGCGAGAACTACCAGGACGAGTGGGAGGCCGAGTGCAGCCCGCTCGATCCGCTCCCGGAGTGTGATGCGCCGGAGCTGATCGAGATCCCGCTCCCCGACGCGGCGCAAGGCATGATCCTCGACCTCGAGTTCGCCGATCTCGATGCCGCTGGGTCCGACGAGCTATTGCTGCTCCGGCCCGGCGAGCTGCTGGTCGTCCGCAGCGATCAGTCGGTGGCCAGCTACGAGGTCAATCCGCTGGCCGAAGAGCTCGCGGTCGTGCATGCCAACGACGACGAGATGCGCGACGTGGTCCTGACCTCGTCGACTCCCGACGGGGCGCAGCTGTTGCTCGCCAACGGCGACGGCACCCTCGCAATCCCGACGATGTTGCCGCTCCCCGGCTTGGTCCAGCCGCGCACGATCGACTGGGTGCCTGGTGGCGCCGAGGATCTGGTTGCGATCGACAACGTCAGGACGGTCACGCGGGTCAGCGATCTCGCGGGCCTCGTGAGCGCGATGCCGGTGTACAGCTTCGGCACGGACGTCGACGCGATCCATGTGGTCCTCTCGGGCCAGGCTGCAGTCGCGGTCCGCCGCGACTGCTACGTCCGCTTCTACGACCGCGATGACCTTGGTGAAATCGGCGAGACGGACTTCGCCGGCGGGGACTTCGACCAGCAGTGTGAAAGCGAACACGAGTCGTACGACCCGCTGTTCGTGATGGTCACGTCGGTCGGCGCGAACACCAGCTTGCGAACGTCCTACGGGTTCGGCACGGAAGCAGGCGACGTGGTGATCCCTGGCTCGGTCGGCGATATCGCCCATGTCGCAGGGCTCGGGGTCGTCAGCGCGGGTCCGGCGATGACACGTCTGCTGATCCCGGAACAGAAGTCGTACAGCTGCGTGGCGAACCTGGATTCGCTGCCGATCGCAACCGGGGTTGTCGCCGGTGACTTCGCCGACAACCCCGGTGAAGAGTTCCTGCTGCTCGGCCAGGATCAACTGAGCGCTTGGGCGCGGCCCTAACTCAGTCGACGATCTGTCCGGCGTTGGCGAGCGCGATCGCTTCGACGCGCAGCACCTCGACGTAGCCCTGCGAGCTGGTCGGGTTGAGCCCGTCGCTGGCCTCCATCGACGCGTCAGCCGGGTTGTAGAGCGTGTGCGGGCAGTCGCGCAGCGCCTTGAAGTAGACGTTGCCCCGGTAGAGCCCGAGCTCGACGGTCGCGGTCGCGTAGTCGGCGAGGACGTCGACGGCGGCGAGGATGGCCCGCGCCTGCGGATCGTAGAGGCGCCCGTCGTAGATCTGCTGCGCGTAGTTCTGCGAGAGCGTGTGGAAGAGCTGGGTCGAGCGGCGATCCATCACGGCCTGGTAGACCGAGCGCAGACCGGCGCCGAGCAGCTCGAGGCCCGGGGCTTCATAGACGCCGCGGCTCTTGGTCCCGATGATGCGGTTCTCGAGCGCGCTCTTGAGGCCGATGCCGTTGCGCCCGCCGATCTTGTTGGCCATGTACATGCACTGCAGCGGGTCGAGCGTCTCGCCGTTGATGGCCACGCAGTTGCCCTTCTCGTAGCGCAGCGTGACGGACTCGACCGCGTCGGGGGCCTGCTGCGGCCACACGCACATCAAGGGATCGACGATCGTCATCGGCGTCTGGAGATCCTCGAGGTCCTCGGCTTCGTGCGAGAGCCCGGCGAGGTTGGCGTCGGTCGAGTAGCGCTTGCGCGGGCCCGCGTCGACCTCGATCCCGTGCTTGGCCAAGAACGCGATCATCTGCTTGCGACCCGGGAATTCCTCGAGCAGGGTGGGGTCGCGCCACGGCGCGTAGACCTTCATCTTGGGCGCGAGCACGTTGGTGTAGCGCTCGAACCGGAGCTGATCATTGCCGCGACCAGTCGCGCCGTGGGCCAGCACCGTGCAGCCGCGCGCCTGCATCTCGCCGAGCAACCCGTGGACCGTGACCGCGCGCGCGATGCCGGTCGTGTTCCAGTAGCCGCCGTCGTACATCGCCTGGGTTCGGATCATGCGGAAGCAGGCGTCGGCCATCGCCCGCTTGAGATCGACGATCACCGTCTCGGCGCCGGTCGGGCGCATCTTCTCGCGCACGTTCTCGATGTTGTCCTCGTCGGGCTGCGCGAGGTCGGCCGTGAACGCGATGACGTCGACGCCGGCCTGGATGAGCCGCGTGGTCACGGTCTTGCTGTCGAGCCCGCCGGAGACGCAAATGCCAACTTTCTTGCCTTGAAGTTCGTGGAGGCGCACGGGCGAGACGCTACATGGTTGCTGGTAGGCCGCCAATGGGCCCTGCATGGATGCATGGAAGCTGCATGGCGATGGGTGCGCTACCCTGCGAATTCACGATGAGCGAGCAGCCTCCGCAGGACCTCGACTGGTCGCCCTTGGTGCCGGGCGGCGCAGCTTTCAAGACGCATCGCTTGGTCGTGGCAGCGGCCACGCGGATCGAGCTGCATCCGTCGGCACAGGCCCGCACGCTGGTCGGGGTGTTTGTCGCGGGGGCGTTGATCGCCTGCGGGTTCGTGGGCTGGGGGATCGTCGCCGAGGACTTCGCGATGGTCGTGGTCGCCGGTCCGTTCGCGCTGATCTTCGGTGGGTTCTCGTTCTACTTGCACAGGCTGCTCGACAACCGCAGGTACTTCGATGCCGCTCGCGGTCAGTACTGGCGCGAGCCGAAGTCGGAGCTCGTGTCGCTGTCGAGCATTCGTGGCTTGCAGATCACGCCCGAGGAGATCAGCGGAGGGGAGAGCGACTTCACGGCGTACGAGCTCAACCTCGTGCTCGACGACGGGCGCCGCGTGAACGTGCTCGACCATGGCAACCTCGAGC
>DATLLB010000417.1:0-2821 GCA_035538075.1 Enhygromyxa sp. | reverse complement strand
AAGGCCAGCAGCGCGAACAGCGCGGCCAGCAGCCAGGGCAGCGGCGAGCGCAGCTGCTCGCGCAGTTCGAACCTGAAGAACTCGAGGATCATGGTGGCGTCCTCAAGCCGCTTTCGCGTGCTGTTTCTGGATCCGGAAGTAGACGTCCTCGAGGTCGGGCTCGACCTGCACGAAACCGTCCTCGGGCCGTTCGTCGCTGAGGACGTGGATCACCGGCAGGCCGGAGACCAGGCGCGTCGACAGCACCTCGTGGTCGCGCTGGTAGGCGGCCAGCGCCTCCTTGCTCACCTGGCGCTTCCAGACGCGGTTGCGCAGTTTCTCGATGGCGTCGTCCGGTCGGCCGGTGAGCAGCACGCGGCCCTTGCTCATGATCGCCATCGCCGGGCACAGGTCGGTCACGTCCTCGACGATGTGCGTGGACAGGATCACCACCACCTGCTCACCGATCTCCGCGAGCAGGTTCAAGAAGCGGTTGCGCTCCTCGGGATCGAGCCCCGCGGTCGGCTCGTCGACGATGATCAAGCGCGGATTGCCGAGCAGTGCCTGCGCGATGCCGAAGCGCTGGCGCATGCCGCCCGAGTAGCCGCCGAGCTTGTTCTTGCGCGCGCTCCAGAGGTTGACGCGCTGCAGCAAGGCCTCGACCACCTGCTTGCGCTGCTTGGCGTCGCTGATGCCCTTGAGCGCCGCGAAGTGGCTGAGCAGCGTGACCGCGTCGACGTTGGGGTACACGCCGAAGTCCTGCGGCAGATAGCCGAGCACGCGACGGACCGCGTCCGGGTCGCGCAGCACGTCGATGTCGCCGAGCTTGATCGAGCCCTGGTCGGGATCCTGCAGCGTCGCAATGGTCCGCATCAGCGTCGACTTGCCGGCGCCGTTGGGTCCGAGCAACCCGAACATTCCGGTGGGGATCGTCAGCGAGACACCCCGCAGGGCTCGCACGCCGTTGGCGTAGGTCTTCGACAAATTCTGGATGACTAGCGAATTGCTCACGGGGCCTCGACCCACTTTACGGCGGGCCGACGTTCGACTCCATGCTCTTGCTGCGAGTTTCGCTGCGCAGTCACTCGCGGCGGCGGAGCAGCAATGCGAGACCGATCAGGCCGGCGAAGCCGAAGCCGCCCGTGCGCTCGGTCGTGCAGCTGCAGCCGGCGTCGTCGCCCGTGGCACTCGATTCACCGCCGGTCTCGCCGGAGTCGCTAAAGTCATCGCCGTCCGCGGTCGGATCGCCGTCGCCGTCTCCGGTCGGATCGCCGTCTCCGGTCGGATCGCCGTCGCCATCGCCATCGCCGGACGGATCACCATCACCATCACCGTCGCCGTCGCCGGACGGATCACCATCGCCATCGCCATCGCCATCGCCATCACCGTAGCCCGGACTCTCGCCCATGGGCTCGAAGGGCACGCTCGTGTCGCAGGTGTTCACGCGGTCGTACTCGAGCGCGCCGATATCGTGGTTTCCGTCGTCGCGATCGTTCGCACAATAGTCGTCGATCACCTCCGCGAGCGGCTCGCCCTGGTTGACGAACACGGTGCCGTCCACGAGCCCGAAGTCGAGCGTCTCGGGATCGGTGAACCACGCCTCGAAGTCGACCTGCGAGACCATCTCGACGTTGGTCGCGAAGTTGGCGGTCGCGCCGTCGCGGTTGTCGATGTCGCCCATCAACAGATTGTTGCGGACCTCGCCGGTAGTCGACGCAAAGCGCATGTCGATCCCGGCCGTGTCATAGAGCGTGTTGTTGTAGATCAGACTATTGGCGCCCTCGTTGACATAGATGCCCACATCGGCCGGGCACCTGGCAATGATGTTGTTGCGCATGATCCCGTTTTGATGCTCGGGATTGCAGGTCGCGTCCTCGCAGATCGAGTCGGGCGAGCTGCCGCCGCCGCCGAACGAGAGCCCCAGACGAACCTGCCCGCTGTGCAGCTGCTCGCAGACCACCAAGTTGCGCTCGAACACGCCGTCGCGCGAGTTGCCCTTGAGGAACGCCGCATAGCTGATGTTGTTGCCGAGCCCCTTGGCGAAGTCGTGGATGTAGTTGCCGCGCACCAACCATCGGCGGCCGCCGACCACGTCGATGGGCGTGACCGGGTTCTCGGTGTTGCGCACGGTCTCGTTGAAGAGCTCGTTGTATTCGACGACCACGTCGTCGGGCCACACGCGCTCGCCCATCGGCCCGGTGTCGGTGCCGTTGGCCTTGATGTGGGCGTTGAAGCCGTACACGCGGTTATGGTGGATCCACGTGTGCTCGGCGTCGCCGGTGACGTGGAACGCGTGCTCGCAGTCGCTATCGTTGGCGCACACGCCCTCGATGTCGAGGTGGTGGATATACCAATGTGTCCCCTGCACGTGGAAGCCTTCGACGGTGTCGAACTTGATCAGCGCCTCGCCGAGCGTCTCGGCGCGGACCTCGATCGGCTGGTCGGGCATGCCGTTGGCCGTGCAGCTGAGCTTGCTGGTCAGCAGGTACTCGCCGGGCGCGAGGATGATCTCGTCGCCCGGCGCCGCGTTGGCGATCGCAGCCTGCAGCTCGGCGGCGTTGCTGACCGGAACCTCGGCGGCTCGCGCTTCGCTCGACCACGTCACGGCGATCGTCACAGCGAGTACTCCAGTCGTGCGCATGGCTTGCATGACGAGCATGGTGCCCGCGTTGCACGCTCCTGACTACCCAGCAGTTTGTGCTTGCGGCCACGGGCCGGCTTGGCTGAAATCCCCCCGTGTCGACCATCGAGGATCGCCTCTCGGCTCTGCCTGACCCCGTCGCTCAACTGCTCCGCGACGCGCTGGCGATCTCGGCCGCGCGGCCGCAGGAGTGGGACGAGG
>DATLLB010000416.1:0-3223 GCA_035538075.1 Enhygromyxa sp. | reverse complement strand
CGAGCGAGGACGAATCACTCGAAGGTACAGATGCCGCGGAGGTTGCCCTCACCGTCGGCGCCACCGTGCGGCTGGCAAGTCGCACCGCACTGGCACTGGGTCCCGCCGATGATGGTCGGGTCGACGTAGCAGCGCGAGGCGCAGTACGAGTCCTCGCCGACGATGATGTAGCAGGTGCCGTCCGCCGAGGTCTGGGCGTGCTCGGGGCACGCCATCGCGAGGCCGGAGCAGGCCGGCGCACAGAAGCCACCCTCGAGGCCGAACGGGTTCTGGAAAGGCATCTGCGGGTTGCCGTTCCACTGGCTGCACGAACCGCCGGTGATCGGGCCGTAGGGCTGGGTCGGATCGAGATCCTCGAGCGCGCACGAGTTCTCGTGGCACGCCGACACGGTCGGGTTGTTCTCGATCGCCAGGTCGAGCTGGGCGATGCAGGTCTGGTAGCACTCGACGGCCTCGTCCTCGGTGCCGCACCAGCACGAGCCTTCCGCCCCGTACTCCGCCTCCACGCCCGCCTGCTGCTCGGGCACGATCGCACCGATGCAGCTGACGAAGCGCAGGCACTCCGGCGGCGCCTCGAAGCACTCGCCATCGCCATCGCCGTCGCCGTCGCCCGGAGTCTCGTCGCCGTCGCCGTCACCCGTGGTGTCGTCGGCCGCTTCGCTGCCTTCGTCGTCGCCGCCATCGCATGCGACCAAGCCAAAGCTCAGCGCCAGCCCAAGGAAAGTGATGGAAATCAAGGGGAACTTTCGCATTCGTGTCTCCGGGTCGCGGCCGCAACCTACCATAGCTGTCGAGCGGCTCGCATCGATTTTCATGTGATCACTAGTCACGAAAGCGACCCGACCCGCAGGCGCTCGCGCAGCCGATAGAGCAGCGCGTGAGCTTCGCGCGGACTGAGCTGATCGGGATCACAGTCCTCGATCTCGGCGATTACATCGCTGGCCGCGACGGTGAGCGGCGAAGCAGCGGCGGCCGAAGACGCCGGCTCGTCGTCCGCTGGCGCCCGCGGTGCGAAGAGATCCAATTGTGCGCTCGGGGCTGCACGCTCCTGCGCCTCCAGGCGATCCAAGATCCGCTGCGCACGACGCAGGAGCCGGGCCGGGAGCCCTGCGAGCCGACCGACCTGGATCCCGTAGCTGCGCCCCGCCGCGCCCCGCTCCACGCGATGCAGAAACACGATCTGCCCGCGATGCTCATGCACGGCGACGTGCATGTTGCGTACGCCCGCGAGCCGAGCCTCCAGCCCGCACAGCTCGTGATAGTGCGTGGCAAAGAGCGTGCGACAGCCCACCTGATCGTGAAGGTGCTCGGTGATCGCCCAGGCCAGCGCGAGCCCGTCGAAGGTCGCGGTTCCGCGCCCGATCTCGTCGAGCAGCACCAGCGAGCGCGGCCCCGCACGCTCGACGATCTGCGCCGTCTCTCGCATCTCGACCATGAAGGTGCTCTCGCCCCGGCCGAGATCGTCCGCCGCGCCCACGCGCGTGAACACGCGATCGACCAGGCCCACGCGCGCGCGCTTGGCCGGCACGAAGCTCCCGACGTGCGCGAGGATGGTGATCAACGCGACCTGCCGCATCACCGTGCTCTTGCCGCCCATGTTCGGCCCGGTGATCACCCACAGCCGCGCCACATCGGCGCCGCCATGAGTCCCTGCTGCGAGGCACGCGTCGTTGGGCACGAAGCGACCGGCGCCGAGCATCCGCTCGACCACCGGATGGCGGCCCTCGACGATGTCGAGCTCCGGCTCCGCGACCAGCTCCGGCCGCACGTAGTCGTGCGCCTCGGCGACCTCGGCGAGCCCGGCGAGCACGTCGAGGCAGGCGAGCGCGTCGCCGAGCCGCACGAGCCGCTCGCCCGCGTCGCTCACCGTCTTGCGCAGCGCGCCGAACAGCTCGTGCTCGCGCTCGAGCGCGAGCGTCTGGGCGTCGAGCACCTTGGCCTCGAGCGCCGCCAACTCCTCGGTCACGTAGCGCTCGGCGTTGACCAGCGTCTGCTTGCGGACCCAGCCCTTCGGCACCTTCTTCGCGTGCGCGCGCGGGACCTCGAGGAAGTAGCCGAACACGCTGTTGTGCTTGACCTTGAGGCTCGTGATCCCGGTCGCCTCGCGCTCGCGCGTCTCGATCTCCGCCAGCTTGCTGCGACCGCCGGCCGCCAGCTCGCGCTGCTCGGCCAGCACCGCGTCCGCGCTCGAGCGGATCATCCCGCCCTCGCGCACGATCGCCGGCGGGTCGTCGACCAGCACCTTCTCGAGCTGCTCGCACACGTCCGTCAGCAGGTCGCTGCCGATGTCGAGGATCGCCGGCAGCTTCTTGTCCGTCCGCCGCGAGCCCAGCTCGCCCAGCAGCGTCGCAATGCCCGGCACCGCCTGCAGGCTGGTCCGCAGCGCCCCGAGCTCGCGCGGGCTGACCGTGCCGAGCCGCGCTCGCGCAGCCAGCCGGACCACGTCGCGCACGTCCTTGAGCCGCGACTGCAGCTCGCCGCGCAGCCGCGACTCGCCGAGCAGCGCCTCGATCCCGTCTTGCCTCGCTGCGATCGCCGGAATCTCCAGCAGCGGCGCCCCCAACCACGCCCGCAGCAGCCGCGCGCCCATCGACGTGCGCGTCTGATCGATCGCCCACAGCACGCTCCCGCGCCGCTGACCGTCGCGCAGCGTCCGATAGATCTCGAGGTTGCGCAGCGAGGTCTCGTCGAGGATCAGGTGCCGGCTCGGCTCGTGCCGCCGCAGCCGATGCAGCAGCAGCGTCTGGCCCGGCTGCGTCGCCTCGGCATACGCGAGCGCCGTCGCAGCGGCCTCCGCCTCTTCGTCGCGCAGCCCCAGCTTGGTGCCGGCCTCCTCGTACAGATGCCGCACGCGGGGGATCAAGCTCACCCACTCCGCCGCGCCGTCGAGCGATCCCCCGACCGTCAACGCCGGACACTCCGGCCCCAGCTCCGCGCGCAACCAGCCGTGCGTCGACTCGGGCGCCAGGATCTCCCGCGGACTCAGCCGCGCCAGCTCGGCCCGCAGATCCTCGAGCCGCCGACAGCTCATGATCACGAACTCGCTCGACGAGATATCCAAAGCAGCGATCGAAGCCGCGACCGGTTCGAGCGACGCAGCTTTCTTCGTCGTGCTCTCGCGCGGCGGCTCCCCACAACAGCGCCGATAGCCCGGTGATGCGGCAGTTCCTCGACATCAAGGGGCGCTATCCGGACGCGATCGTGATGTTCCGAATGGGGGACT
>DATLLB010000415.1:0-5031 GCA_035538075.1 Enhygromyxa sp. | reverse complement strand
TGGTCAGCGACCCCGATCTCGGCCGCTCGCGCGCGACTGGTCGCGATCACGTCCTCACGCACATCGATCCCGAGCAGCTGCGCAGGCCGACCCTCGAGCGCGAGCGCCTCGAGCACGACGAAGCTCAAGTAACTGTTGCCGCACGCCAGATCGACGATGCGCACCGGCTCTGGACTTTCTTCACGCCGTCGAGCCGGACTCGGACCGCTTCGCGGCCCGACACCCTCGCTTCGCTCGGGCCCTAGGTCCGTCTCGCCGGCTGAGGCCCACAGCGGCCGGCAGAGCTCGACGAAGTGGTTGACCTGCTTGTACTTCTTCGCGTTGCGAGCCGAGATCGTGCCGTCGGGGTTCATGATCCCGATCGCCCGCAGCAGTCGACCGCTGCGATCGGGTCGCAGCGATCGATCCTTCCCGCCCATGATCTTCGCCACGGTCTCCGCATCGAGGGTGCGCTGCTTGACGTGACCGTGGCGGGCGTCCAGCTCGACGCGCTCGCGCTCGTCGATCACATACGTCTGCTTGACGAGCCCGGCCGCGGCGGCGCGCTCGGCTGCCTCGAACAACTCGCGAAAATGCTGGGCGAAACCCGGATCCCCGCTTGCGAGCGCGCCCGGCCCTTCGTGGACCTGCTGCTCCGCCGTGCCGTCCTCGCGCTGCGGGCTGGCGAACACCGCCCGCTGCCAGCCCCGCGCGAGCTTGCGCTCGAGCTTGGCCCGCGCGCGCCCGAGCTTGTGCTTGCGATCAGCCATTGGCGACTCGCTCGAGCTCGGTCGGCGCGGGCTCGTGGCTCGTGCGGAGGAACTGCGCGAGCCGACGCTTCATCACCTCGATCGCCTCGGGGTTCGAGTCGATCAGCGTGACCTTCCGACCCGCGCGCGCGCCTGCATGGCCGAACGATCCGCTGCCGGCGAAGAAGTCGAGCAGGCGATCGCCGGGGCTCGAGTGCACGTTGACGATCCGCCGCAGGATCCCGAGCGGCTTTTGGGTCGGGTAGCCAGTCCGCTCGCGTCCGCCGGGGGTCACGATCGTGTGCCACCAGACGTCGGTCGGGGTCTTGCCGCGCGCGGCCTTCTCGGGCCCGACCAACCCCGGCGCCATGTAGGGGATCCGATCCATCGCTTCGTGGTGAAACACGTAGCGCTTGGGATCCTTGGCGTACCACAGGATGTTGTCGTGCTTGGCCGACCACTTGCTGCGCGTGCGCGCGCCGTAGTCGTAGGCCCAGATGATCTCGTTGATGAACGACTCGCGCCCGAAGATCCGATCGAGCAGCAGCTTGGCGTAGTGGACCTCGCGGTAGTCGAGGTGCAGGAACAAGCTGCCGTCGTCGCTCAGCAGGCGATGGGCCTCACGCAGGCGCGGCTCGAGGAACGCGACGTAGTCGTCGAACGCGTCGGCGAACGACTGCTGGCCGAGCGTGGTGGTCTGGTAGCGCGCGCCGTGAAAGCCGGTTCGATCGCCGCCGTCGGTCACTCGCTCGGTCCGCAGGCGCTTGCGGGTCTGGTTGCGGCCGGTGTTGAACGGCGGGTCGATGTAGATCAGCCGGTAGCTGGCCGACGCGAGTCTCGGCAGCGCGTCGAGGTTGTCGGCATAGATCAGCTCGACCGAGCCCGGCTCTGGCGCGTCGTCGTCGATGCGCTGCTCGGGCGGGCGCTCGACGAAGTGGAAGCGAGCGCCGTTGGGCCCGCCCGAGCGCGCGACTGCGATCGGGCTGCGCTCGAACGCCTGCTCGAGCTCGTCGAGCGCCGAGAGCAGCGCGTCCGGATCGTGATCGGGCAGCAGCACCGCCAGCTCGTGGGCGAAGTAGCCGACGTCGGCCTCGAGCAGGCCGTGCTCGAACAGCGCCTCGATCGCTCGCTTGGCCGCACGCGTGAGCTCGGACGAGTGCACGGGCGGAGCTTGCCACACTCGCGCGAGCTTGCGACGGTGGCACTCGGTCCCGAGCGGTTGACCGCGGTTGTTCGCGGTGGTCCGATTCGGCATGCCGGGCTTCGCTCGCACCACCCTTCTCGCGTTTGCGCCGCTGCTGCTCGTGATCGGCTGCGCGCCGCCCAACGCGGCGAAGCCGTATCCGACGGCCGAGCCTCCGGAGGGTGAGCCGAGCGAGGCGCCTGCAGCGATCGCGCCGACTGCCGTGCGCTTCTTCGATCGCGAGCTCGACCTCGCGCCGTTCCTCGAGGGTTTTCCGTACGGCGACTTCATGCCGACGCTCGAGCATGGGCGCCTGTACTACGTGGAGAAGGGCGAGCGCTACGTGCTGCGATCGTTGCCGCTGCCGCAAGACGGCCAACCGGTCATGGCGCTCGATCCTGCGGCGGGCGAGCCGGTCACCGATGTCGACTGGTCGACGCGCAGCCTCTGGACCGTGCGCACGCACGCGCCGAGCAACACGCTGTGGCTGCACGCCGACTCGCGCAACGACGAGCAGATGAACCTCTGGCGGCTCGACCTGAGCAAGCCTTTCGCCGAGCGCACGCCCGAGCAGATCACCTCCGCCGACTACGTGTACGGCTTTGGCTTCTCAGAGGATGACGGCACGATCGCCTACCTCGCGCGCAGCGGACACAAGGCGCCGTATCGCACGTGCTTGCGGCTGCTCGACGCGAACGATCCCAAGCGCGAGGGCGCCGATCGAGAGATCGTCTGCGACACGCCTGCGCTCAGCTTCACTTGGGGGACGCCGCGCTTCTCGGTCGACGGCAAGCAGGTGTACTTCGAGGCGCAGGTCGACGGCGATCGCAAGCGCGTGCAGATCGTCGAGGTCGATCTCGGCAAGCCGCGACCGCAGGTCAAGCCGATCACCGACGTCGCGATCCCGCGCAGCGCCGCCACGCTGCTCGACGACTGGGTCGACGACGAGCTCCTCTACATCGCCGACGACGCGGGCTACGGCGACATCTACAGCTGGTCGCGCCGGACCAAGAAGACCAAGCGCCTGACCCAGCACCACGAAGAGCTGCTCGGCGCCGAGAGCCTGCTGGTCGGCGAGCGCTGGACGGTGCTGGTCGCCCACGGGACCCCGGCCGGCAGCACGCTCGAGCTGATCGACGCCAAGACCGGCGCGGTGCTCGGACAAGCGGCCGTGCCCGGCAAGATCGCGCTCGAGGACGCGTGGAAGGGCCGGGCGATCTGGGCTCAGCAGGCGCCCGACAAGGTGTTCGAGGCCAACCTCGCCAGCTTCACGCCGGGCGGCGCGGAGATCGAGCTGCGCAACGATCCTTTGATCCGCCTGCCGAGCGCGCTCGAGGACGCGCTGGTCCGCTGCGTGCCCGAGGCCGTGACGATCCCCAGCTTCGACGGGCTCTCGCTGCACGCGTTCGTGCTGCGACCCGAGCAGCCGCTGGCCGAGCCGGCCGCGCTGGTCCGCTCGTTCTACGGCGGCGACAACGAGTGGACGCAGTACGATCACATCCTGTGCGCGGCCGGGATCACCGTGGTCTCGCCCTCGGTGCGCGGCTCGTCGGGGTTCGGGGCGAAGTTCGAGGCGCTCAACGATCGCGACCTCGGCGGCGACGAGATCATCGATCTGTTCGCGGTCGCCCGCTGGATCGAGCAGGAGCTGAAGATCCCCGCCGCGCGCATCGGCGTGTACGGGCGCAGCCACGGCGGCTACGCGACCATGCGCGCGATGACCTTTCCGGCGCAGACCAACGGTCGCAACCAGTCGCATCGGTTCGCGTTCGGCCTCGCCGAAGCGGGGTTCTGCGACATCGTCGCGTTCCACGACGCGACCAACATCCCCGACTGGGTCGTGCTCGAGGCCGGCGATCCGGCCAAGCCCGACGAGCTGGCCAAGCTGCAGGATCGCAGCCCGATCCAGCACGTGGATTTGCTCGACGCGCCGCTGTTTCTGCTGCACGGCGGCAACGACTGGCGGGTGCCCGTCGAGGGCTCGCGCGCGTTCGCTGCCGCGGCCGAGGCTGCGGGCAAGCCGGTCACCTACGTGGAGATCGACGGCCAGGGTCACCACATCGAAGGGCAAGAGCGCATCGTCGAGGCCTGGCGGGCAAGGCTGGCCTTCCTCGAGTCGGTCTTGTCCACGGGAACCACCGGCGAGGCTGGCGGCCGCGATTGATCTTTTGACCATGGCGAACCCTGCGGGCGCGGCCGCGGGGTGATGGTAATTTTCAACGACGTGAGCAACCGCGACGACGCGAGCGAGCGACCCGGCGATGGGGATGATCAGCCTCCGCGAGTCTTCATCAGCTACAGCGACGACTCGCCCGCTCACGCCAAGCGCGTGCTCGAGCTGGCGCAGTGGCTGCGCAGCCACGGCGTCGACGCGACGCTCGATCAGTTCGAGGAGTCGCCCGAAGAGGGCTGGCCGCGCTGGATCTACCGGCAGATCCGCGAGTCCGAGTTCGTGCTGATCATCGCCACGCCCGGCTATCTGCGGCGCTGCGAGCATGACGAGCCGCGCGTCGACGTCAGCGGCTCGTCGGTCAAATTCGGCTCGCACCTGAGCGTGCAGGAGCTGCACGAGGCCGGCGGTCGCAACAAGAAATTCATCCCGGTGTTGTTTGGCGGCGACGCGATCGTCGAGTCAGTCCCGCTGCCGCTGCGCGGCTCCACCTGCTATCGCCTGCCCGAGCAGCGCGACGATCTCTACCGGCGCTTGACCGGCCAGCCCAAGGTCCAGCGGGTGCCGCTCGGCGTGCTCAAGACCTTCGATGACGAGACGCTGCTCGACGCCGAAGAGCCCGCGGCTCTCAGCGAGGCGCGCATGCGTGGGCGCTCGAGCTTCGACGAGCAGCGGGCCGAGGACAGCTTTCGTGCGGTCATCGACGCCGGGCTGCGCGACGAGCCGCCGCCGCGCGACCGCACGCGCACGCACGAGCGCCGCGGTCGAGCTCGTCGTCGTCGGTCAGCTGGATGTGGCAGATCGGCTCGGGCTCCATCAGGTGCTGCATCAGCAACAGTCCGACCGAGACAAACGCGGCTGCAAACGCGGCGTCGATGACCGCACGAAAGCTGTCCTCGGCCCGCTGCTCGTCGAAGCTCGAGCGCCCACGCATGCGCGCCTCGCTGACG
>DATLLB010000414.1:0-2340 GCA_035538075.1 Enhygromyxa sp. | reverse complement strand
AACTGGCACGAGGACGTCGCGCCGTTGGTGACCGAGGCCTGCCAGGGCTGCCACGCCGACGGCGGCATCTCGCGGGCCTCGACGGCGTCGGCCATCAACGCGGCCCACGGCGAGGTCTGTGCGTAGGTCTGCATCGCGAAGGGCGCGATGCCGCCGTCGGCGTGGCAGCCCTGGCAGGCCTCGGTCACCAACGGCGCGACGTCCTCGTGCCAGTTGGGGCGCAGCGCTTCGCCGTCGCCGTCGCCATCGCCCGGATCGCCGTCGCCGTCGCCCGGATCACCGTCGCCATCACCCGCCTCGGTCCCGCCCTCGTCCTCGTCCGCGGACGGAGGATCCGCGCAGGCCAGCAGCGCGAGCGAGCAAGTGGAGGCGAGCAGCGAAGCGAGCAGACGAGCCATGACGAACCGTACCAGGGTCGATCGGCGATCCGCATAAAATCGCGAGGTGGCCGAGTTCGACCCTCCCGCCGTCGCGGCCTTGCGACGGATCCACCGCGCGCTGGCCGGACCGGACGTGCGCTCGAGCTACCGGCTGACTCGCAAGCTGCTGCTGCGCAGCCTCGGGTTCGTGTACCTGATCGCGTTCGCCATCGCGGTCGTCCAGCTCGTGCCGCTGATCGGCAGCGTCGGACTCACGCCCATCGAGGCTTGGCTCGATCGACTGGCGCGACACCACGGCAGCCGCGACGCGGCGTTCTGGGAGGTGCCCACGCTGCTTTGGTTCGATCACTCGGACGTGAGCCTGCGCGCGATCGCAATCGCAGGGCTGGTGATCTCGGCGCTGGTCGTGCTCGGGCTCGAGAACGCGTTCGCGTTCGTGCTGCTGTGGATCCTCTATCTGTCGATCGTCCACGTCGGCCAGCGCTGGTACTCGTTCGGCTGGGAGACCCAGCTGCTGGAGACCGGCTTCATCGCGGTGTTCTGGTGTCCGTGGCTGCGCCTGCGCGCACACGCGGGCGATCCCCCGACACGAACCTGGGGACCGTCGCAGGTGCCGATCTGGCTGTATCGCTGGCTGATCGTGCGGATCATGCTCGGCGCGGGGCTGATCAAGCTGCGCGGTGATCCGTGCTGGACCGAGCTGCGCTGTCTCGACACGCACTTCGCGACCCAGCCGATCCCAGGCCCGCTGAGCCCGTGGTTTCATGCGCTGCCGAGGCCGCTGCTGTCGGTCGGCGTGCTGTTCAACCACGTCGCCGAGCTGCTCGCGCCGCTGTTCGTGTTCGGGCCTCGGCGGGCTCGACACATCGCGGGAGCGATCATCGTGGGCTTTCAAGTCACGCTGATCGTCAGCGGCAACCTGGCGTTCTTGAACTGGCTGACGATCGTGCCCGCGCTGGCCTGCTTCGACGATCAATGGCTACGCAGGTTGATCCCGTCGCGCTGGCGCGAGCGCACGCCCGAGCCGATCGAGCCGCCGCCGCGAGCGGCGAGCAAGTGGCTAGCGCTCGTGTTCGCGGCGGTGGTGGCTTGGCTGTCGCTGCCCGTGCTCGCCAACCTGCTCGGCCGCGACCAGGCCATGAACAGGTCCTACGGTCGTCTGCACCTGGTCAACACCTACGGCGCGTTCGGCAGCGTCGGCGAGCGGCGACTCGAGCTGATCGTCGAGGGCAGCGACGCCGAGGATCCGCAGGCCCCCGACGCGCGCTGGCAAGCCTACGAATTTCGCTGCAAGCCCGGCGCGGTCGATCGGCGGCCCTGCTGGATCACGCCTTACCACCTGCGCCTCGACTGGCTGGCGTGGTTCGCCGCGCTCGAGGACGAGCACCGCGGCGGCCTCGAGCGCGAGGACTGGCTGCTGCACCTGGTCTACAAGCTGCTGCAGGGCGATCCCGTCGCACGCGAATTGCTGGCGCCCGACAACCCGTTCGCCGACGCGCCGCCACGGTGGATTCGCGTGCACGTGTACGAGTACCGCATGGCGCCGCCGAGCAGCGACGCCACGTGGGAGCGCGAGTGGGTGGGCGAGCTGATCGGCCCGGTGAGCGGCGATGATCCGCGGCTCACCGACTACCTGCGCCGCCGCGGCTGGATCAGTTGACGCACTGCTGGAGGCAGTTCATCTGACCGCACGACAGGATCGCGTTGGACGCTGGTGAGTTGGCGTTGCAGTTGCTCTGACAACCGATCGGATCGCCGCCTTGGGCGATGCAGTTGATCGCGCACGAGCACGGACCATCGCCGAGGCAGGCCTCGTACTGCGCGCAGCAGGACGACTTCACGCAGGTGATGCAGAGGATGTCGTTGGGCTCGGGTTCACAGACGTCGCCGTCTCCATCTCCGTCCCCGTCTCCGTCCCCATCGCCGTCCCCGTCCCCATCGCCGTCTCCATCTCCATCTC
>DATLLB010000413.1:0-2638 GCA_035538075.1 Enhygromyxa sp. | reverse complement strand
GAGTCGCCAGAGCTCCCGACGGGACTCGTCGTCGACCGCGAAGCGACGGATGTGCTCGTGCTCGAGGCGGGCACGAAGCTGCACGATGTGCTGCATTCGCAGGTGAGCGCCGAGCAGCGGGTGCCGCTCACCTGCGGAGCGGACGAGCCGAGCGAGCACCAGCGGCACTTGCAACCAAGCGCCGAGGCCCTCGAGCGCGCGGGCACAGTCGCGGCTCAACTCGGGCAGGATCCGCTCGCGAAAGATGTACACGCGGCTGGTCAGGTCGACGACCTCGGCCGTCGGGCTCCCGCCAACTTGGGTGCTGAGCCAGTCGGTGACCGCCGCCGTGGTCTGCTCGCGGGCCGCGTCCGCATCGACGGCAGTGAATGCGCGCAGGCAATATTCGCAGGTATGCTGCCCCGCGAGTGCGAGCGTCTGGGCAGCGTGACAATACGGGCAGCGCAGCTCGATGGAGTGTAGTTGCATGACAGTCACCGTCGAATCGCGCTGAGCGCCGTAACGCGTTGATCGAGCGCCGTGATCGCTCGGGTCAATTCAGCGAACCGAGATTCGAGTCGGGCCTCGAGCTCGGCGACCCGAACCTGGGCCTGAGCGTCGGCCAACGCGGTGATCGCGGAGCTGCACACCTTGCACAAGATCACCGTCTGATCACCGACATCGAGGCAAGCGAGGTCCTGACCCGCTCGCCTGACCACATCGATCGCGTGGACGTGGACCGTAGCGGGGACTCGGTGAAAGTGGATCTGCGCCCCGGTGAATTCGCGCTGGCACATCCAGCAGTTTCGCCGGGTCCGCAAGCGCGACAGCCACTGTTCGGCCTCAGCCCCATAGCTCGGCACCGCACATTGCTGCAACGCCGTGGTCGCGCGAGCCATGAGCTCGGCCGCATCGCTCGGGCTGCGGACGGACTCGGCCAGCGCCGCGTGGCGCTGGCCGAGTCCGTCGTGTAGGAAGTAGCGCTGGATCGCGTCGGTCGGGAGCCCGTCGGGTCGGTGGTGGTAGGTCGCCAGCGGCCGCGTGCCAAGCTGCTTGAACGCGTGCGCCGCGGTTTGATGGAGCCGCGCCCGGGTCTGATGATCGGACTCACGACAAGTCGCAATACTGTATTCGGCCAGGCGCCCAGAGATCTCATGGGCGAGCGCGCCGGCGTCCACAAATTCGCGCTGCGAGCCGATTCGCTCGATTCGGTCTAGGTGAGCGAGCATGCCGTGCAGGGGGCCAAGCGCCGTCCCGGAGCCCTCGCAGATGAACCGATAGAGCAGCGCGTTGGCTCGTGCGCGCCGCTCGAGTGGCTGGTCGCCGGCCTTGTGTGCTCGGCTCGCGGCTTGCTCGAATAGCTCGGCCGCGCGACCGAACTGCTGGGGCCCAAGCAGTACGCCTTGCGCAAACGCCCGCTCGTAGTGTTCTTCCGGCGAGAGCGCGACACCGACACGACGCTGGATATCTTTCATGAGACTCATCGTTCGCCTACCTCCTACAATCTTGGCTCAACCACTAACCACGCGGTTGAGCGCACGCAGCGTTGCGACATAATCGCCATCATCGGCCCAGCCCGCGGCGAGGCTCTGCCTAGCTTCGACGGCTCCAAGCGCGAGAGCGACGAATTCGGGGAATTCACGAATTACGTCCATGTCGCTGGTGTCCAGGCGCGCGAGACCCCGTGAGAGCAGCTCGGCGGACAGATTCAGTTGCAGGCCCGGGACAAACACCTGCGCGGCGCGCAGCGGGCCACGAGGGCGAAAATCGACCACCTGCGCAGCGCCGTCGTGCTCGACCAGCGCCGCTAGGAATCTGCTCAACATTGCAACCGCGTCCGCGTTATCGGACGGGAACTCGACGCCGAGCAGACTCAGTTCGGGGCGCTCACCCGAGCCGGGGCCCGAAAAGCCGTCCTTGCCCACGAACAGCTCGCGACTGAGGTCGAGCGCCACCGGCAACGCCTCGGCCAGGAGCGCGCGGTTCGTGGGCGAGAGCATTGTCTTCGACAGCAAGCCGGCCCCACCGATGCTGCCGAACAGAGGCACGAACACGAGCGCCGCCACGGCGAGGCCGGTCACGAACAGCTGCAGCTCCAGCGTTCGCCGTTCGAGGCGCGAGCGCATCCTCTCCAAGCTTTGTGGCGAGATCAGGACGTAGTCGAGGCCGAACAACGAGCTCGAGGCCGATAGCGCCTCGCGGATCACCGTTGGGGCCGACGTGATCCCCAGCGTTGCGCGGGCGAAGATCGGCGATTTCGGAAAATATACGGTCGCCGCGTCATGATCGCCGATGGGCTCGTACCACGCCGTGGTCGGCGACACGTGACTCGGCTCTCGGTTCGGACGCAGCTGTCGGAGTGTGAAGGTGGATCCGAGTAGCCTTAGCTGGTGCCGGCCCCACTCGGGCGTACCGACACCGTCGCTCTCGACCACGTTGGACGGGTAGCTCATGTCGACCAAGTAGCGATACGTGAAGCCGACAAACCACTCCCCATGATCACCCATCAACACGACCTGCGAGTCGCGGGACACGAGGTCGTCGAAGACCAAGTCGCGCTCGACCGCGGTCAGCGTCGCGTCGACGATCGCGTCCCGAGAACTGCGCTCTACAACCGCGAGAGCGGCGGACTTGCTTGCGATCGCTCGATAGGTGCTCT
>DATLLB010000412.1:0-4386 GCA_035538075.1 Enhygromyxa sp. | reverse complement strand
GGCGATCGAGCAGCAGCTACCAGGCACGACCGAAGCCGCGACCCGCCTCGGCGCGAGCTTGCGAGAGCTGTGCGCGACGCAGCGTCTGGCGATCCCGGAGGACGTCGCCGCGATGCTCAGCTCGTCCGCCTGAGGTGCTCGATCACGCTCGCTTGCTGCGCCGGCGCTTCTTCTTGTCGATGCGCGCCGCCTCGCCGCTCTCGACCATCTTGCGCAGGACCTGCTCCATCTCGCGCGCGAAGATCAGGCGCACCGACTCGAGCCCGACGCTGCGCAGCCGCTGGTAGGCGTCGCTGATGCCGGCGACCGAGGCGTCCTTGCCGAAGCCATCGCCGGCTCGCTCGGCGAAGAAGCCAGCGAGCTCGCGCGCGGCCTTGCTCAGGTATTTCTGCAAGATCTCCGAGGCTCGCGTGGCGACGTCGACGGTGACGCCCGCGTCCTCGAGCTGGAGGGCGACCTGCAAGAGCCCGGGGCTCTTCACCAGCCAGGCGTCCTCGGTCTGGTTCTGCACGAGGCCGCTGCGCATGAGGTCGGCCAAGAACCCGGGCCTGCGGGTGCCGAGCAGCTCGTCGAGCTGGGTGCGGGTGAGCACCTTGGGGGCGTCGTCGACCCACGCGGTCGACAGCTGATCTTCGAGCCCGAGCCACTCGTTGAGCGCGACCTCGCCAGCGTCGATCTGCTCGACGAGATCCTTGATGGCGCGGATTCGGAGGCCGCGATCCTGCATCTTGCCGATCAGCTCGAGCCGCTCGACGTGGCGTGGACCGTAGTAGGCGACGCGTCCGCGCTTGTCGGGCGGGGGCAGCACGCCGGTCGACTGGTAGAAGCGGATCGTGCGGCTCGGGATGCCGGTGTTCGCGGCGAGATCGTCGATCGTGTACTCGGGCGCGCCTTCGGTCGCTTCGGCTGCGCCGTCGCTCTCGCCGGTCTCTTCGCTGCGGCTCGGCTTGGATCGCTTGCTCTGCATGGTCGTCACGAAGCGGCGGGCGCGGGCGTCGTCGTGCTCGAGGTGCGCTCGCTCGGAAGCTTGCGGCTGAGTCGGACGAGCTGCATGAACGCGCGACGGAGCGTGCGCGGCCACGACTCCTGCCGATACTCTACACCGTGCGCCTCACAGGCGGCACGCACCTCGGGCGCGACCTCCCGCAGGCGGTTGGTCGGCAGGCTCGGGAACAGGTGATGCTCGATCTGCCGATCGAGCGCGCCGCAGAACAGCGAGAGCAGCCACGGGACCTGGAAGTTGTTGGTCGCCTCGACCTGCATCGCGTAGCGCTGGCCCTTGCTGGTCGGCATCGTGCCTTCGGCGTACGAGGCCGTGCGGTCGCCCACGTGACCGCAGTAGATGGTCAGACCCGAGTAGATGTCGCGCAGCTTCTCGGCCATCCAGTTGCCGAGCAGGCTCTTGGCGAACACCAGCGGGCCCTGCCACCAGCCGAACGCCAGCGTCGCGATCGTCGGCCACATCAGGTACTCCTTGGCGTAGTAGGGCACGATCTTGCGCAGCGCTCGGCGGTGGGCGTCGCGGACCGAGGCCGGCGAGCGGTCCTCGATGAAGTCGAAGCCGCCGCGGCCGTTGCCGGTCCACACGTCGGTCACGCCCGTGAAGTGCAGGTTCATCAAGAACGTGAAGTTGGGGATCAGGATGAAGACAGTGAACGGGACCTGAAAGTAGTGGGCGAAGTTGTGCGGGGTGTCGGGGGTCAGGCGCACGGGGCCGAAGTGGATGTCGGGGTCGTGGCCGGCGACGTTGGTGAGCCCGTGGTGGCGGCCGTTGTGCCCGCGCAGCCATGACTGCTCGTCGATCGGTATTTGCCACTGGTGCGCGGCGGAGTGGAATTTGCCGGCGCCCTCGATGCGGTTGAACGCGCCGTGCAGCGCGGTGTGGCCGATCTCGGTCGCCTGCAGCTGCTTGTAGGCCGCCAGCGAGAGCACGCCGAGCGAGAACAGGATCGGGCCGGGGCTGATCGCGATCAGCGTGCGACCGACCAGCTCGGCGACGCGCGAGACTCGGTCGACGCGGCGGATGTAGTCGAGGTCCTCTTGGCCGACGCGGGCCTTGGCGCGGCGGTGGATGTCGTCGATCGCCTCGGCGAACGAGGCGAGGCGATCGAGATCGGAATCGAAAGGAATGGTTGCGGTAGCAGGTGCGCCACTCATGACTGAGACATCAGTAACCGTGACAGTGCACGCTGTCAAATTAATTTCGCTGGGCCGGGCGCGAGTAACCCCGCCCCCGTCGGGCCGTACGCCCCGCTTGTCCCCTCAGACCCGCAACCCTATCCTCGGCACCCCATGAGCCAGCCCCACCGCAAAGTCATCATCCTCGGCTCCGGCCCGGCCGGGTACACGGCGGCGATCTATGCCGCGCGCGCCAACCTCTCGCCGCTGATGATCACGGGCGGACTGCCGGGTGGGCAGCTCATGACCACGACCGACGTCGAGAACTATCCGGGCTACCCCAAGGGCGTGACCGGGCCCGACATGATGGAGGATCTGCGCAAGCAGGCCGAGCGCTTCGGGACCGAGATCCACTACGACATCGCCGACAACGTCGACCTCTCGCAGCGGCCGTTTCGGATCGGCGTCGAGGGTGGCGACGTGTTCACCTGCGACGCGTTGATCATCTCGACGGGCGCCGACGCGAAGTACCTGGGGCTGCCCAACGAGCAGCGGCTGATGAACAAGGGCGTGACCGCGTGCGCGACCTGTGATGGGCACTTCTTCGCCGGCCAGGAGGTCGCGGTGGTCGGCGGCGGCGACACGGCGATGGAGGAGGCGCAGTACCTCACGCGCATGTGCTCGAAGGTCCATCTGATCCACCGGCGCGATGAGTTCCGCGCCAGCCAGATCATGCAGAAGCGGACCTTCGAGAACCCCAAGATCGAGATCCACTGGAACCGCGCCGTCGAAGAGGTGCTGGGTGACGAGCGCGTGGCCGGCCTGCGCTTGCGCAGCACCGTCGACGACACGGTCGAGGAGCTGAAGGTCACCGGGTTCTTCCTCGCGATCGGCCACGTGCCGAACTCCAAGATCTTCGCCGGCCAGCTCGACATGGACGAGGTCGGCTATCTCAAGGTCACGCCCGGCAGCACGCGGACGAAGATCCCCGGTGTGTTTGCGGCGGGCGACGTGGCCGACAAGGTCTATCGCCAGGCGGTCACGGCCGCGGGGACCGGCTGCATGGCGGCGATCGACGCCGAGCGCTGGCTCGCCGAGCACGGATAGCCACGTTCCCCGCGCGCAGCCAACTTCGGATAGGCTCGCGGCGATGACGTCGGGCCTCGAAGAGTTCGGTATCGTCGACGACGACGCCGCCCCCATTGCCAAGGCCAAGGAAATGACCACGGGCAAGCCGGTCGAGGCCAAGCATCTGCAGACCGACGCGACGACGATCAAGCGCGCGCTCGAGGAGATCTCGCTGTTCACGGGGCTCCTGCCCACGCACCTCGATCGCATCGCCAAGCTCGCGCGCGAGTACGAGTACAAGCGCAACGAGTTCGTGTTCAAGCACGGCGAAGAGGGCGACGGCCTCTACCTGGTGCTCGACGGGGCGATCCGGATCTCTCGCAACATGGGTGGTCTGGGCGAGGAGGCGCTGGCGGTGCTGCGGCAAGGGCAGCACTTCGGCGAGATGTCGCTGATCGACGACGACGTGCCGCGCTCCGCCGACGCGCTGTGTCATGAGAACGCGCGGCTGCTGAAGCTGCCCAAGCACGACCTGCGCGACCTGATGTTCGTCGACCGCGAGCTGGCCTACGAGCTGCTGTGGCGCTTCGTTCGAGGGCTGAGCTCGCGGCTACGCGACTCGAACGATCGCCTGATGATGTTGACCGCAACCTCCAAATTCTAGGTAGGCAGGGCTACAGGGCCGTCTCCAGCGAGCTTGTCGAGTTGTCGCGCTCGACGCGTGCGCTAGCTTGTTTGGATGGCCTTGTTACTCGTCCCGTTCTTCATGCCGCTGTTCTTGATTGGCTGGGTGTTGACGCCACGCGAGGAGCGAGAGCACCGCCTGCTGGAGTCGCGGCGCGAGCAGGAGGTGGCGGCGACGTGGGGCGTGTTGTTTGGGCCCGAGCTGGTGTCCGAGCCCGATCAATTCTGAGTGCGCGGCCAGCTCTGCGGCGCGTGGGAGGCACACGTGAGGGGGCGGTCCCCGCGTGCTCCCGAAAATCGCGAAGCGATTTTTGGGAGTGTGTTTCGGCGCATCGCCGAAAAGCACTAACTTACCCCCCGTGCGCGGATGGAGCCTGTCCGATCTGGCCCTCGCGCGACCGACCACGGTCGCGATGCTGCTGATCGCGATGTTCCTGCTCGGCAGCATCGCGGTGGTCAAGCTGCCGCTCGCGTTCCTGCCGGCCGAGTCGGTGTCGCGCGTGCAGATCCGCGTGA
>DATLLB010000411.1:0-11263 GCA_035538075.1 Enhygromyxa sp. | reverse complement strand
GAGATGGAGATGGGGACGGGGACGGAGATGGGGATGGAGATGGTGATGGTGATGGAGATGGGGACGGAGATGGAGATGGGGACGGAGATGGCGATGGGGACGGAGATGGCGGGGACGGAGATGGAGATGGGGACGGAGATGGAGATGGAGATGGAGATGGGGACGGAGATGGAGATGGGGACGGAGATGGCGACGGCGACGACCCAGCTTGCGCCCCGCTCGAGGTCACCGCGCTCGGCGATTGCGACACGCTGCTCGGCTTCGCGTGGATCGGCGACGGCTGCGAGGCGCTGCACGGCTGCTCGTGCGAGGGGCCAGACTGCGCCATGGTCCTCGACACGGAGTCCGGCTGCTGGGCGGCGCACCTGATGTGTGGCCCCACGCCGTGCGCCGGGCTGCCCGAGGACGAGTGTGACGCTCACCCGCTGTGCGACGCGCTCTCGGCCTCCGAGGTCCTGCCCACGCAGGACGGCTGGTGCAGCGCCGAGCCGTTCTATGCGGGGTGCGACTTCCAGAACGGCTGCGGCCGGGCGGTCTCGTTTGGATGCCCAATCGGCGAGCCCGAGTCGGTCTACGTCTTCAACACCACTTGCCTGCCCGAGCTGGGCTGGGAGCCGTGCTCGCCGGAGTTCGACTTCCCGTCGGCGTGCGGGTGATCTTGCCGCCTCGCTGGGTCTTTTCTAGTCGCACTCGTTGGCCTCCTGCTCTCGCTCCCACACGCCGTTGCGACACCACAGAGCGGTGCTTGCGCCACACGGCTCGCCCCAGTCGACCACGCAATACGAGGCGTGAGCCGGACATGGGTCACCGACCTTCGGCAGCGGATCGCAGAGGTCGTCCTCGATGACCGGCTCGCGCGGTTCGGGGCCGGGTTGTTCGGGCGGTTGGATCGTCGGCGCGGGCTCGGGCTCGCGCGCTCGCGGCTCGGCGGGTGAGCACGAGAGCACCAGCAGCGAAGCGACGAGGGATCGCAGCACGCCTGCGATGGTCGCACGTCGGCGCGTCCACCGGGCGAGCGAAGTGATACGCTCCCCCTGTGTTGAACGGGCGCAAGTGGCAGATCCGCGTGGGTTTCGGGTTGGCGGCGATGGGCGTGTCCAGCCTCGCGCTCGCCGGGCAGCCGGAGCTCGATCGCGTCGCGGCCTCGCGGGGGATGGCGGCGGGCGAGCTGTCGATCGCAACGAGCACTCAGGTCCCGGCTGGCACGTCGACGCGCGGGGCGATGGCCGAGCGACGCAGCCTCAGCTTGCTCGGTCTGCCTGTGCGCGGCGCGTTCGAGACGGTCTGGCGATCGCAGCCGGACCAGCCCGAGCGCGTGATCGCGGCTCGCTATCCCGCTCGCGCGCCGCAGTTTCGACCCGAGCAGCGGCGCGTCGATCTCGAGCAAGCCCGCGAGCGCTTCGCGGCCGAGCTCGCGCCCGAGCAGCGGGCTCGCTTCGCCAGCCCCGACGCGATGGGCGGCGAGCTGGTCTACCTGCTGCTGGTCGACAAGCCGGTGCTGGCCTGGGAGTTCACCTCGCCGGTGCGGCTGAGCCCGAGCCCCAGCCGCACGCGCGTGTGGATCAGCGCGATGACCGGGCGCACGCTCGAGAGCGAGGAGCTGCTGCACTTCGCCAACGAGACCGAGGTCTACGCCTTCAACCCCAAGCACACGCCCGACCCGAGCCTGGTCACGCTCACCAACATCGATCCCGACGCGGAGCCGTGGACCGAGGAGCCGACGGTCGAGGGCCAGTACCTCAATGGCACGCGCGTGCGCGTGTTCAACTGCATCGACGAGCAAGACGGACCGTACGCGCCCTGGTACGTGGAGGGCGAGTGCTTCCCGACCCAGCAGGTCCACGCCGATCCGGTCGGCGACTTCTTCGTGCCGCTGCCCGACGTGAAGATCCCGGACGACAACATCGATCCGGTCGATCTCTACGCCGAGCTGTCGATGTACTACCACGCCGAGAAGTTCTTCTCGTTCATGGCGGACCACGGCGTCGAGGGCTTCCCGTGCGAGCTCTCGAACATGATCGCCAACTATCACTGGCTCGCGCCTGCGCCCCTCTATCCGCAGCTGAGCTTCGGGCCCTACAACAACGCGTTCTACTCCGGCGAGTGTGATGTGACGAAGGGCCCGACCATGCTGTTTGGGCAGGGCTCGGCGGTCGACTTCGCGTACGACGGCGACGTCGTCTATCACGAGCTCGGGCACGGCATCGTCGAGCACCTCACGCCCGAGGGGTTGCGATCGTACCGGCTGCGCGAGGACGGGGTGCTGCGCGACGCTCGGGGTATCAACGAGGCGATCGCCGACTATCACGCCCTGATGATCACCGAGCGCCCGGAGATGGCCGAGTACGTCGGCAGCTACTGGCCGGAGCTCGACAAGGCGTGGATCCGCAACGCCGAGAACGAGCGGCGCTGCCCGGACGACATGACCGGCCAGGAGCACTACGACGGCGAGCCGTTCACGGCCGGGCTGTGGGCGGCTCGCAAGCGCATCGGCGGTGCCAAGCTCGATCCGGTCGTGCTCGCGAGCCTGCCGCTGCTGGCCACCGATGCGACGATCGAGGAAGCCTCGGCCGCGTTGCTCACGATCGCGGCCGAGGAGCGCGAGGCCGGGAGCTGGACGGCCGACGACTACGACACGCTCGAGCGCACGCTCGCGGCCCGCAACCTGCTCGACTGTCCGCGGGTGGTCGACGACGCCGATCTCGCCAAGCCGCGGACCCTGTACCTGCGCGCCAACAGCCGCTGGGTCTCGCCGTTTTGGCCGGGGCCCGTGCAGTACCGCCACGAGGTGCCCGAGGGCTCGGACAACCTGCTGATCACCTTCGAGGTCTCGGGCGACGGCAACTCGGCGGGCCAGCCGGTCAACACCGACGTCGACCCGCGCGTGCTGGTCAAGCGCAGCGGGCTGTCCGAGGACGCGGCGATCACCTTCGAGTACGAGACCGCCGCGGTCGGCCACACCAACGAAGAGGGCGCCGACGTCGAGGAGGTCCGCGAGGTCTACGGCGACTGGGACGAGATCTACGTGCCGACCGTGCTGACGGGCGTGCGTCGGCAGGTGCTGATCCGCAAGCTCGAGCCCGGTGAGGCGCTGCACGTCTCGTTCGCCAACCTCTCGCGCGAGACCGCCGTGATCCGCGAGCTGCAGTTTGCGAGCGTGCCGACCGAGCAGCTCGACCAGGGCTCGGCGATCGATGGCGAGGAGCCCTCCGTGCTCGAGGACGACGGCAGCGGCTGCGCTTGCACGAGCGCAGGGTCGAGCGGTAGTGGTGGGGCGGCGGCGCTCGGCCTGCTGGTGCTGGCCATCTGTCCCGTCTTCGCGGGACGCCGCAGGTCACGAGACCGGTGAGCGAACACTCCACGCAGCCAAGCCCCGCGTCACGCCGCGAGCGTCGCGAACGCCTGCGATGGTTGGCGTCGCGCTGTCTCGCGTCGCTGCGATGGGCGAGCAACGTGGTGGTCCCGCTCGCGATCATGGCCTTGATGGTGCTCGCCGCCGTGCCGAGCGATCGCACGCCCGAGCGCCTGCAGCCGCAGCGCGAGCGGCTGAGCGCGGCGATGCAGCAGCTCTCGCTCAGCCAGAGTTGGAGCATGTACGCGCCCGATCCTGGCAAGGGCCACTTCTACATGGAGCTCTACGCCCACGACGCCGACGGGACCGTGCGCAAGCTCGACGACAGCCGCATGGCCGAGGAGGGGTGGGGGACCGCGTGGGCCTGGAAGCGCACGCGCCTCGACATCTGGCAGCACACGGTCATGCGTCGGATCGACAAGACCAATCGCAACCGCACCTGGTACCTGCGGGGCGTGTGCGTCCGCGAGGCCCGGCGCGGCTACGACGTGCGCCGGATCGAGATGAGCCGGGTCTATCGCCGCATCCGCGCGCCCGAGCGCGTGCTCGAGGGCGCCAAGACGCTCGGCCCGATCAAGCGCACGAAGGCCCAGGACAGCAGCTGCAACGTGGCGATCATCCGCGAGATGATCGCGACCGACCCGCTGGGCGCCGCCGTCGGCGAGGAGGGCGAGCGCTGATGTCCGGTCCGCTCGTGCGCGCGATCGATCGGCTGCTGTCCGGCCAGGAGGACGCGCTCGCGCTCGGGGTGGTGCGCTCGGTGATCGCCGGGATCCTGTTCGTGTCGGCGCTGCTGCACGTCGGGGCGGTCGGCGAGTACTTCTCCGACGAGTCGATGATCCACGGCCGCTTCGCCAAGCTCGCGTTCCCGAGCCGCTGGTCGCTGTTCTTCCTCGTCCAGGATCCGCTGGCCGTGCGCATGATCTGGGCGCTCGGCGTGCTGGCGCTGGGCATGTGGACGGTCGGGCTGTTCACGCGCATCAGCAGCGTGATCGGCATGCTGCTGTGGATCAGCATGTACGGCCGCAACCCGCTGCTCTACGCGTACCCCGATCAGCTCGCGCTGCTGCTGGGCTTCCTGCTCGCGCTCACGCCGGCCGGGCGCGGGTTCTCGCTCGACGCCCGCTGGCGAGGTCGCGGCGGCACGGTGCCGATCTGGTGTCGGCGGATCATCCAGCTGCAGCTCGCGATCGTCTACACCGTGACCGGGCTCGAGAAGACCGGCGACACCTGGCGGGTCGACGGCACGGCGATCTGGTACACGCTCAACAACCCCTACAACCGCCACTTCGACGCCGCGCCGCTGCTGGCCGCGCTGCAGCCGTGGGTGCTCAAGCCGCTGACCTTCGCGGTGCTGATCTGGGAGGTCTCGTTCGGCGGCTTCGTGGCCTACCACTGGCTGCGCGACATGATCGGGCGGCGGCTCCCATTCTGGCCGCGGCGGCTGCCCGATCTGCGCTGGCTGTTCCTGAGCTTCGGCGCGGCCATGCACCTCGGCATTCAGCTCGGCGTGTACGTGGTGTTCTTCTCGCCGCTGATCGTCGGCGCGTACCTGAGCTTCTTCGACGCCGACGAGCTGCGTGGCGCGGCGGCGCGGCTGCGTCGGATCGGGCGGCGCCTGGTACCATCGGCAGCAAGGTGAGCCCCCGGACCGAGCGCGTGTTGTTCTGGCTGGCCGTGATCGGGCTGCTGGCGCTGCACATGGTTGGCTTCGGTCAGGGTGATGCGCCGCTGCTGTTCGGCTGGGTGCCCGCGGACCTGGCCTACCGCGTGCTGTGGATGGGGCTCGCGGCCGCGGTGGTGTTCTGGATGACCGGTCGCCTGTGGCCGGATCACGATTGAGAGATCAACCATGGCCGCGCACATCGACACCGAACCTCTGGCGGGGAGCCATGAGCCCGAGCATGGCGAGCATGGCGACGCGGCGATCGGACGTGGCGCGAGCGTGGGTCGCTACGTGCTGCTCGATCGGCTCGGGTCCGGCGGCATGGGGGTCGTCTACGCGGCCTGGGATCCCGAGCTCGATCGGCGAGTGGCGATCAAGCTGATCGCCGATCGCAAGCAGTCGCTGCATCAGCAGCTCCGCGCTCGCCTCAAGCGCGAGGCCCAGGCGATGGCCAAGCTCGACCATCCGAACGTCGTGAAGGTGTTCGACGTGGGCGAGGCCGGCGGGTCCCTGTTCGTGGCCATGGAGTACGTCGACGGCGTGAGCCTGCGGCGGTGGTTGGCCGACGCCAAGCGCACGGGGCCGGAGATCCTCGCGGCGTTTCGGGCGGCCGGACAGGGCCTCGCCGCAGCGCATGCGCAGGGGGTCGTGCATCGCGACTTCAAGGCCGACAACGTGCTCGTCGCCAGCGACGGAAGGGTACGCGTGCTCGACTTCGGGCTGGCCAGCTTGGCCGCCGCGTCCGATGCCGGCGAGGGTCAGCACACCGACGGCGACGCCGAGCCGCATGACGAGGTCGAGAGCGGATCGAGCGAGGCGGTCGGGGAGAGCAACGCGTGGACCTTGCCGGGCTCGCCGAGCTCGGCACGCGATCGTGGCTTCGAGAGCGACGCGCAAGCGCTGACGGTGCCGGGGACGGTGATCGGGACCCCGGCCTACATGGCGCCGGAGCAACAGCGCGGGCTCGCGACCGACGCGCGGACCGATCAGTACACGTTCTGCGCGGCGCTGTGGGAGGCGCTGACCGGCACGTTGCCGTTCGGCCGCGGCTCGATGGCGGCCACACGGGCTGAGGCCGGGCAGTTCGGCGCGTTCGAGCGCGACGACGTCCACGCTGACGTCCAGCAGGTCCTGCGTCGGGGGCTCGCGTGGGATCGGACCGAGCGCTGGCCCGACATGCTCGCGTTGCTCGACGCCCTCGAGCCGCCCGCGCCGCGCCGTCGCTGGCTCGCGGTCGCGGTCGGCGTGGTCGCGGTCGCGCTCGGGGTGATCGCGGTCGCCAAGCTCGCGAGCCGCGACGCGCCGGAGATCGTCGTCGAGCAATGCGACGACGGCCGTGATCGGATCGCCGAGCTGTGGACGGCCGGCGGGGCCGAGCTGCGGCCGCGCTTCGTCGACCGCGACGATCCGACCCAGCAACTCGCGGCGGAGCGGACTTGGCCGTCGATCGCGGCCGAGCTCGACCGCTGGACCGAGCGCTGGATCGAGGTCGACGGCGAGCTGTGCCGACGCTACGGCGCCAGCGGCATCAGCTCGTTCGAGCCCGGGCTCCGCCATGCCCAGGTCGCGTGCCTCGATCTCCAGCTCGTCCACTTCGAGCAGCTCACCGAGATCCTGGGCACCATCAGCGACGCCGAGATCCCGAGCACCATCGACCTGCTCGGGACCTTGCCGAACCCCCGTGACTGTAGGGAGTTCACCCGCGTCGCACCCAGCTCCGACGCGGTCGCCGAGGCTGATCCTGCGCAGATCGAGGCGGCGGAGCGCGAGCTGGCGCGGATCAAGCTCGAGTATCACCTCTCGCGTCTGGCCAGCGTCGAGCCCAGCATCATGGCGTTCTTCGAGGCGACCAACGTGCCCGGCCTCGAGCGCCAGCACGTCCACGCGGCCCGGTTCCGCGCGCAGTGGCTCATCGATCGCGCGCAGCATGACGAGGCGATCGACGCGATGCTCTCGGGCGTCGCGGCGGCCGAGCGTCACGGCGGGCCCGAGCTGCGGATGTTGGCGCTGCTCGAGATGGCCAACATTCACGCCGGGACCAGCGACGGGGTCGGCGGCCGCCGATGGTTGAAGCTCGCCCAGGCGCTCGCGCCCACGCTCACGCTCGACCGGCGCACGCGCGCGACGTTGGCCGCGACCGAAGCCACCGTGGCGATCATGGATGGTCGCCATGAGGACGCCTTGGCCGCCTACGACCGCGCGCTCGCAGCCACGGATCCGATCGCCGAGCGGTTCCTCTACTTCGGGCGGCTGCAAAACCGCGCCGTCGCGTTGTCCGGCCTCGACCGCGTGCCCGAGGCGCTCGAGCAATTGCGTCGCCTCGACCAGCTGATGTCCGAAGCGATCGATCCCAGCCATCAGCGCGTCCTCCAGACCCGCTACGAGATCGCGCTCATGGAGGCGAAGCTCGGGCACGACGTCGAGGCGATGCCGGCGTTCTTGGCCGTCGCCGAGGCCATGGAGGCGTCCGAGGGTGGACCGACGATGTACTCGCTCGGCGCTCGCAGCCACGCCGCCGCCTTGCGTGATCGGCTCGGCGACTGTGCGGGGGCGATCGCCGACGTCGAGCCGGTCATCGCCAAGGCCCGCGAGGTCATCCCGCCGCACGCGGGTCACTTCGTCAACATGCTGCGGCGCCGGGTCGGGATGTGCGAGCACGGCTCGGCGCTCGCGGTCGACTACGCGCGCGAGGTCCTCGATCTGTGCCGAGCGATCGTCGGCGACGAGGACACGGCGACCGCAGCGGCGCACGCCGATCTGGCGCTGGCCCTGCTCGTGGCCGGTGAGCTTCAGCTCGCGCGACCCGAGATCGAGCGCGCGCTCGAGATCATCGCGAGCCTGGATCCCGGCACGCTCGAGACGCCCAAGAACGTCCGCATGGTCGCCACCGCGAAAGCCGTCGCTGCGCTCGTGCGCCACGGTCTCGGCCAGCCGGGGGCGCTCGACGAGGTCGACTCCCTGCTCCCGACGCTGCCCGAAGACTCGACGGCCGCCAAGCGACTTCGCGCCCTTCGGTGATCGATCATGAGCGACAGCCTCATCCGCACCCTGGTCGTGATCGCCTACTTCGCGATCGTGCTGGTGATCGGCGCGCTCGCCTACCGCAAGACCGAGAACACCGCAGAGGACTACTTCCTCGGCAGTCGCTCGGCCAAGACGGTGGTGCTGTTCATGGCGCTGTTCGGCACCAACGTCACGCCGTTCGTGCTGATGGGGATCCCCGGGCTCGCCTACCACCACGGCATCGCGGTCTTCGGCCTCAACGCGGCGATCATCGTGCTCGGGATCCCGCTGAGCTTCTGGCTGATCGGCTACCCGGCCTGGATCGCCGCCAAGCAGACCGGCTCGGTCACGCCCGCCGAGCTCTACGCCAAGCGCTTCGGCGCGCGGTGGTTCGGCTACCTGATGTTCCTGGTCTTCCTGGTCTACACGCTCCCGTACATGGTCACGGGCGTGGCCGGGATCGGCATCGCCGTCGAGGTGCTCAGCGAAGGCTCGGTCGGCTTCGAGCTCGCAACCGCCGGCATCCTGCTGGTCACGCTCGCCTACACCAGCCTCGGCGGGATGAAGGCGACGATGTGGACCAACGTGTTTCAGGGCGCGGTGTTCCTGGGCTTCTCGCTGCTCGCGTTCGTGCTGATCGCCGACGAGCTGGGCGGGCTCTCGACGATCATGCAGCGCATCCAGGTCGAGTCGCCGCAGCTGTTCGAGCGTCCGAGCGCGGGCCCGTTCGCGCCGGGGGCCTGGGCTTCGTGGGCGCTGGCGATCTCGCTGACCGTGATCGCGTTCCCCCACATGATGGTGCGCATCTTCGCGGCCAAGGACGTGGCCGCGCTCAAGAACGCGTGCCGCTACTACCCGGGGGCGATGGTGCTCTTGTGGATCCCGGCCGTGCTGTTCGGGCTGTGGGCGACCGTCGAGCATCCGGGGTTGGTCGGGAAGCAGTCGGACGCGGTGTTTCCGATGCTCGTGCTCGATCACCTCGGCCCGCTGCTCGAGGGGCTCGCGCTCGCCAGCATCCTGGCCGCCGTGATGTCGACCCTCGACGCGCAGATGCTGACGATGTCGTCGATGCTGACCCGCGACGTGCTGCCGGCGGGCTCGAGCGATCGCAACCAGGTCCGCTTCGGGCGGATGTTCCTGGTCGTGCTCGCCGCGGTGACGTGGTGGATCGTCGTGCAGAAGCCGGCGTCGATCTTCACGCTCGCGACGCTGAGCTTCTCCGGCTACGTGACGCTGGTGCCGACGCTCTTCCTCGGCCTGCGATGGCGGCGGTTCACGGTCTGGGGCGCGACCGCGTCGATCGTGCTCGGCAATGCGGTGTTGGTGCTGAGCTTCGCGCAGATGATTCCGCCGCTCGGGCTGCTGCCGGTCGCCTGGGGGTTTGCGGCGGCGATCGTCGGCGCGCTCGTGGGCTCGTGGCTGACCGAGCCGCGCCGTCAGTCGGCCTGGTAGATGACCTTCTCCCAGTCGTCGAATTCGGCTCCGTCGAGGATGGAGTTCGCTCCGCAGCGAAATCCCTCGAACATCTGGTCATCGATCGTGTGCCAGCACAGCCGGTACTCCGACTCCAGCTCTGCGAGGTCGCACTCGTTGCGGTTGACTTGATCGCCCGCGCTTGCGAAGCCCATCGAGAAGTTGTCGCTGAAGTACCAGGCCACGCCGTTGGCCTCGTGCTTGCCGTTGGTCTGCGTGCCGACGTCGAACAGCACGTCCGCACGCTCGCCCATCGCCAGCAACGCGAGGGTGCTCGCGCCGGGAGCACGGCAGGCCAGCAGCAACTTGCTGCCTGTACAATTCTGGCCGAGGACCGTGGTGGTCAGGCCCGGAAAGCTGAGGCCGTAGGTCCCGCTCCAGCACTCGGTCCAGCCCGCGAGCTCGGCTTCGGGCACGTCGAGCTGCGGGCCCACGGCCCAGTAGAGCGTCGAGAGGCACTGGTTCGAGCAGCTGTCGTCGTCGACGTTGTTGCCGTCGTCGCACTCCTCGTTGCCGTTGACGATTCCGTCGCCGCAGAAGGGGCCCGGATCGCCTTCGCCGGTCGGATCGCCGTCGCCTGTGGGATCGCCGTCGCCCGTGGGATCGCCATCGCCGTCCCCGGAGGGATCGCCATCGCCAGTGGGATCGCCATCGCCGGAGGTGTCGTCACCAGCCTCGTCGCTGGGCAGGCAGAAGCCGACGATGCACTCGTAGCCGAGCGGACACAGCGAACCGGCCGCGCACTCGTCGAAGTCGTCGTTCTCGGCGTCGTTGCCCGAGCACGCGAGGATCCAAGCACAAGAAAGCGAGAGGACGAGACCGCGCTTCATCACCGGCCCAGCATCGCGTGGTTGTATCCTCGCTGTCGATGTTCACCCGTCGTCGTCGTCGAATCTCGCGCTCGGCCACCTTCGTCGTCGCGCTCGCGTGCGCGCTCGGCTGCCGTGCCGAGCTGGCCAGCGAGCTGACGGTCGACGGCCAGCCCTTCTACCCGAACTCGTGCCGCTCGGGTCAGGTCAACGGCTTCGCCGGCGTCGATCTGATCGACGACGGTCGCACGCTGCGGATCGTCCAGACCCCGACCAACCAGCCGCAGGCGATCCTGCTCGACGGGCAGCAGGTCGTCGACTTCGGGCTGTGCGGGACCATGTCGCTGGAGCGGCAGGGCTCGACCGTCAACGACATCACCAACGTGATGGGCGCGGCGACGCTGAAGTGCGAGGCGGCCGGGCACTCGGTCGAGGGCACGGTCAGCTTCAAGAACTGCCACTGACGAGCGCCGCCTGGACGGCGAAGAAGGCCGGCTTGGGCTGGTAGTCCTCGTCGAACAGCAGCGGCCGCGCGTCGCCGAGCTCGTCCCACGCGTGGCGATCGGACACGCCAAAAACGGTCACGTTGCCGCACGCAGGCACGGCCAGGCAGGCCTCGATCACGTCCGCATAGATCTCCGCCTGCAGCTCGCGGGCAGCCTGCTCGGGCAGGTCCACGCTCGCGAGGCTGACGTCGAGCTCGGTGATGTGGACCGAGAGCCCGCCCGCGCCGTCGATCGGCACGCCGCGCGCGATGAAGTCCTCGGCCAGCGCGAGCATGAAGTCCGACTTGTCGTTGACCAGCTCGGCGCCGGTCTCGTTGTAGATCAGCACCGCGTCGGGATCGGCCGCACGCGCGACCTCGAAGGCCCGCTCGATGTACTCGGGGCCGAGCGCGTCGAACCAGAGCGTCTGCGCGAAGTCGGCCGGCTCGCCGACATCCGCCGCGCCCCAGATGGC
>DATLLB010000410.1:0-5596 GCA_035538075.1 Enhygromyxa sp. | reverse complement strand
CCTGCACCCATAGCTCAGCTGGATAGAGCGTCGGTCTACGGAACCGAAAGTCGGAGGTTCGAATCCTTCTGGGTGCGACAAGCCCCGCGTTCAAGCGAACGCGGGGCATTTCCTTTTGGCCCCCGCGGCCACCCTGGTCCTCGCGCCGCTCGCTTCGCTCGCTTTGGGGTCGTTGTCCGCTGCCGCACGTGGTGACCCCAAAGCGAGCGAAGCGAGCGGCGCGAGAACCAGGGTGGCCGCGGGGGCCAAAAAGGAAAAAGCCCCGCGTTCGCTTGAACGCGGGGCTTGTCGCACCCAGAAGGATTCGAACCTCCGACTTTCGGTTCCGTAGACCGACGCTCTATCCAGCTGAGCTATGGGTGCAGGGGTGTTCCGTTTTCGGGCTCGGCTGCATAGCAGTCGCGCCGCAGGGACGCAAGGGGAGTCCTCTCACTACGGCAGGGCTTCGGGCGCGTAGAGCAGCATCATCAGCGCGATGGCGTTGTGCCCGGCGTGCGCGAGCATGGCCACCCAGATGCGACCGCTGAGCGCGTAGGCGGCCGCGAACACGCTGCCCAGCCACATGTAGACGAGCAGGCCGACCGGATTCCAGTGCGCGAGCGCGAAGGCCAGCGCAGGCAGAGTCCAAGCCGCGAGCGCTCCGGCCCGCTGCCGCAGCCGGCGAAAGAGCATGTGACGAAAGAGCAGCTCCTCGGTCACCGGTGCGAGGACCACTGCGGAGATGGCCAGCAGCGCCAGCTCGAACGGCAGGCCGCGCTCGACCAAGTCGACGATCGGCTGCTGCTCCTCGACCTCGATCGAGAACGCGACCTCCTGCGCCACCGCGAGCAGCATGCTGCCGATCATCGCCACCACCACCGCGCCCACGGCGATCAGCACACCGTTGAGAACGCCCGCGCGGGTGCGGCCCTCCATCATCTCGAGCGGCCGCGCCAAGTCACCGTTGCGTCCGAGCATGCGCTCGAGCGACAGATAGCCCAGCCCCGCGGCGCCCATCATCACCGGGCCCGCGGCGATCGCCGACCAGGGTGCGGTGGCCGGGTCGGGCAGCACGCCGACCAGCATCAGCACGAACAGGGCAGCCAGCCCGACCAGCACCGACATGCCCAGCAGCAGCAGCTCGGCGGTCGCCTTCCCGATCCGCTCGAGCGGGGGCAGAGACTCGGGCGGACGTTGCGCGGGCGTGCTCACTCGACGGGTGGGAGTCTGCCGGGCTCGCGCCCCTGCGGCAACGGGTGCGACCCGTCTTGCAACCGGAACGCAATGCCGCTAGCTTCGGCGCCCCCGAGGAGTCATGACCGAGTGGCCGAAGGTGCAGGATTGCTAATCCTGTGTAGGGGAAACCTTACCGAGGGTTCGAATCCCTCTGACTCCGAAGAAAAGAGGGGACCCGAATGGGTCCCCTCTTTTGTTTCGGAGTCAGAACCTCATCACTGCGCCAGAGGTACGCAGGTCGACACGCCCGCGCCGACGATGCGCATCGGCGCCTGGGCGACCACTTGCGTGAGCGCCTTGGTGTCGTCGTAGTCGTAGTGGGTCACCTTGGAGACGCCGGGATTCCCGTTGGCCTCGGTGAACATGTAGAAGTCGCCGCCATAGAAGGCGAACGCGAACGCGTTGGTCAGGCTCATGTTGAGCTGCTCGGTGGCGACCACCTGCGCGGTGTCCTTGTCGTACTCGACCAGCTTGGCCGGCGCTCCTGCGAACGCGAACAGGCGCCCGTCACCGGTGCCGGTCAGCTCGCCGCCGTCGTAGTTGATCGAGCCGATCTCCTCCATCGTGAGATCGTCGACGTCCATCCGACCGAGGCGGCCGGCGTTGGGTCCCTCGCCGAAGCCACCCTGGCCGCTCCAGCTGTGCGCGTACAGCTTGTCGCACGGGTCGAACTGGCTGTTCGACACGAAGCCCATGCCGTACTTGTTGAAGCCCAGCTGCCCGGGCTGGTAGCCGGGGTCGGAGCACATGTTCGGGTTGTTGACGTCGACCGTGTAGATGTCGTCGTTCTGGAACATCACGTAGGCGAACCCGTTGCGGTCGACCGACATCGAGAACGCGCTGCTCTGCGGACAGCCGAGACCGGCGGCGATCAGCGCGAACATGTTGTTCTGCGGGTCGTAGCTCCACAGCTCGCCGTCGTCGGAGAGCACGTAGATCAGGTCGGTGTTGTCGGCGCAGACGCAGAACTCCGGGTCGCCGTCGCCATCGCCGTCGCCATCGCCGTCGCCGTCACCGTCACCATCGCCATCACCGTCGCCATCGCCATCGCCGTCACCATCGCCGTCGCCGTCGCCATCCCCGTCGCCATCCCCGTCGCCATCCCCGTCGCCATCGCCGTCGCCGTCGCCATCACCGTCGCCATCGCCGTCGCCATCACCGTCGCCATCCCCATCACCGTCGCCGTCACCTTCGGCCTCCATGCCTTCGGCCTCGGAGCCCTCGGCGGTCTCGGTCGCAGTCTCCGAGCCATCGGCTTCAGCGTTGGTGTCAGCTTCCGACGAATCGTCGTTGCAGGCGAGCACCAGGGTCATGGGCAGACACAAACAAAAAGGACGCAGCCACTCGAGTCGCATTGGTCGAGTGTCGCGGATGGACATCGCGCATGCAACTGGCCTCGCACGAGCGACGTGCGAGGACCCCTGTGTCATGCGCAAGCGCCTCAGCTCGCGTCGAGCCACGCGAGATCGTCCAGCACGTCGGACCAGCGCGGCGTCAGCAGCATGCCGGGCAACTGCTGCGATCGCCGACGCTGCGGACCGAACAGGTACATGCGATCGACCAGCCCAACCAGATGGCTGAGCACGTCGAAGCGATCGTCGACGAAGTGCGTGAGCCCGAGCTGGCGCGCGTGCTGAGCCTTGTCGCGTCGCTCGCGACAGAAGCGCACGTGCGCAGGATCGACGCCGGTCGCCGCCCAGAACCCGTGGTGGCCCAGCCACGCGAGGCTGCGCTCCTGGATCTTCGGGCCGCACTTCGAGACCAGGTACACGCGCCCTGCTCCGAAGCGCCGCACCAGCTCGGCGACACCGTCGAAGGCCCCCGGCACCGCGGGCGTGCGCAGGGCCTCGGCCTGATCGTGTCCAAAGAAGGCCGTGTCCGGCCCGTCCCCATTGATGATCACGCGCCCGATGTCCACGCCAACTCGGGCCTCGCGAATTCTGTGCTTGCGCTTGTCGTATGCCATGGCCGAGGAGTTAGCGCGGCCAGGACTCGGCGAAAACGATTTGTTTTGGATGGTCTATTCGGGAAACGAATAGTCCGCTATCCTGCCGAGCGCGTGTCTGCGCAGATGCTCGACGGCGAGTCGCTCGCGGCCTTCGTGGTGTTCGCCGAGCAGCTCAACTTCACCCGCGCGGCCACGCTGCTGCACGTCTCGCAGCCGGCCCTGCACACGCGCATCCGCAAGCTCGGCGAGCAGCTCGGGGTCCCGCTCTATCGCCGCGTCGGTCGTCAGCTCGCGCTGACCGATGCCGGCCGCGAGGTGGTTCGTTTCGCCCGCGAGCTCGAGGGCCGCACGCGCGAGCTGCATGACGTGCTGCACGGCGCCCGGCCGAGCGCCCCGGTCACGCTCGCGGCCGGCGAAGGCAGCTTCTTGTACCTGCTCGGTGAGCCGATCCGTCGCTTCGTCCGACTTGCTGCAAAAGGGGGAGAGCCGCCGCTGCGGCTGCTGACTCGCGATCGCGAGCAGACGCTCGAGGCCCTGCGCAGCGGCGAGGCGCAGCTCGGCGTCGCCGCGCTCGAGGTCACGCCCGAGGGGCTCGAGTGCACGAGCTTGTGCGAGGTCCCGCAGGTGCTGGTCATGCCGAGCGAGCACCCGCTCGCGCGCAAGCGCAAGATCACGCTCGAGCAGCTGGCCGACGAGCGGATGATCGTGGCCCCGCGGGCGCGTCCGCATCATCAGACCTTCGCCAAGGCCATGCTCGCGGCCGGCGTCCGCTGGGAGGTCGCGGTCGAGACCCACGGCTGGCCGGCGATGCTGCACTTCGTGCGTCTCGGTGTCGGGCTCGCCGTCGTCAACGGCTCGGTCAAGCTCCCGCGCGGGCTCGTCGGTCGCCCGGTGCCGGAGCTGCCGACCACCCGCTACTGGCTGCTGCGCGCGGCGAGGATCAGCCGCGCCGCACAGACGCTCGCCACGCTCATCGAGGAGCGCGCCGGACAATGACGCCGACTCGCCTGGCATGTCTCGCAGCCGTGCTCGCGCTCGCCTGCCGCAGCAGCGAGCCCGAGCCCACGCCCGTCGATCACAGCGAGCTGAAGCCGAGCGCCGATCAACCCGAGCCCGAGCATCACCTGATCCGCCACGCCTGCCGCGGCTTCGACCAAGCGCTCGCGGAAGGCACCGCGCAGGGTCGGTTGCTCTCGGCTTCGGCCAAGCATGCGATCGCGCTCGGCGGCCCTGCGGTCGAGAAGGCCACGCAGCGCTGGGCCCTGCAGCCACCGCAGGCGCTGCTCGAGCTGATCGATCGCTACGAACGCGAGACCAAAGCCGACCCGCAGCAGTGCGCGGGCCTGCGCGCACACCTCGAGCGCATGGCCATTCGCAACGCGACTCATTAAGGAGGCCCGACCGCGCGCATGTGGGCGAACAGCGAGCTCTCGGGCGGCTCGAGCGGGACGTAGCCGCTCTCGCGGATCACCTTCTGCCCCTCGCTCGAGAACACGAACGCGATGAACTCGTACGCGAGCGGATCGTGATCGTCGGCCGGGATCACGAACCCGAGATCCTTGATGATCGGGTACGTGCCGCTGCGCACGTTGTCCTGCGAGGGTCGCTTGCCCTCGTAGTCGAGCAGCGCGAGCGGGAGATCCTGAATGACCGCGAGGCCCTGATCGAGCAGCCCGATCGCGCCCGGCGTGGCGACCAACGCCTCCTGCATGGCGAGGTCGTTGAACAGCACCGACCAGCGCCGCTCGGCGAGCGCGCGCTCGTCGACCTCGGCGAAGCCCGGGATCGCCAGGCGAGCCGCGAGGTGGCCCGAGTCGCCAGGCTCGCGCAGGTAGACCACGACCTCGGAGCCGTCGGACCAGAACTGGCGATCGCCGTCGTAGAGCGCGAGCAGATCCTCGCGCGAGAGCCCGCGGGTCGGCACGGTCGGGTTCGCGGCCACGACCACCGCCACGCGGGCAAAGGGGATCAGCGTGAGCCCAAACGCCTGCTCGTCTGGCTTGAGCGGCCGCGAGACCAGACCGATCTCGACCGCGCGATCGTGGGCCGCCCGGATCCCGCCCGAGGAGCCGATGCTCTCGTGCACGCGCACGCGCAGCCACGGGCGCTTGGCCAGGAACGCGTCGGCCAGCGCTCGCGTGAGCGGCAGGTTGCTGCCCGAGCCGGCCATGCGCAGCAAGCTGCTCGGCTTGGGGGTGGGCTGCGGCTCGGAGGCCGTCGGGTTGTCGAGCGCGAGGTAGGGCGGCAGCGGTCCGCCCTCGACCCAGCGCACCAGCAACCAACCCGTCAACAGCAGCACCGCCGAGCCGGCGGAAGCGAGCGTCCAGCCGACCATTCGTGCTCGGCGTGAGCCGTCGATCACTCGCGCACTATAAGGGTTTTCACGGATCCCAGGAGCCCCGAGGGGCGACCGGACTGGTGGGGGTCCCGGCA
>DATLLB010000409.1:0-5042 GCA_035538075.1 Enhygromyxa sp. | reverse complement strand
CACGTGTTCTGCAGGGTCGCGACCTGAAACACGGTCTCGTCGGCGTCGCCGAGCGACTGGATGTCCATGCAGTCGATGCGGTAGGTCGCGGGCACGTCCGGCGCCGGCTCGCCGGTCTCGCCGGTCTCGCCGGTCTCGAGCGGCGGGCCCTCGCTGTCGGACTCGCTGTCGGTGATGGGAGCAGGCAGCACGTTGTCGCTCGGCGTGTAGTTCCATCCGCAGCCGGAACCGCCGAGCATGACCGCCGCCAAACCGAGTCCGTATAGACGACTCATGCGCGGAACATAGCACCTCCCGTCACGCGATCGTGATACCGTCTCTGCAGTGACCCGCTTCGGACTGCATGTGCTCGCTTGCGCGGCCTTCGGCGCGCTCACGCTGCTCCCCAACGTGGCTGCCGCCGGCGGCTTCGAGGTGCCCGATCAGGGCGCGCGCGCGGTCGGGCGCGGTGGCGCTTATGCGGTCAATGCGGGCGACCTGACCGCCCTGCACTACAACCCCGGCAAGCTCGCGGCGCTCGGCGGAACGCGACTTCTGTACTCGCACAATCTGTTGTTTCACCGGACCAGCTACCAGCGCTCGGCGCTGTCGGACGCCTGGGGCATGGACGCAGGCACCGAATTCGAGCTGGCCGAGGGCCGCGATCGCCTGTTTCCGCTCGGCGCGTTCGGGGTCGTGGGCAGCGACTTCGGCCTGAAGAATTGGATGTTCGCGCTCGGGGCCTATGGGCCCAGCGCGATCGGTCGCCACGACTACGCGGACTACGGGCCGCAGTCGTTCATGCTGACCAAGATGGACGTGGTGGTGATCTACTACTCGCTCGCGGTCGCGTGGCAGCTGCCCAAGAAGTTCGGCGTCGGCGTGACCCTGCAGTATGTCGATCTGCCGCGCATGAACTACGGCCTGGTCGTCGACTCCACGCCCACGCCCGCGCTCGACCCGGTGCCCGACGACGCGAGCACCCAGCTGATCACCGATCTGCAGCTGCAGGATCGCGTGGGCTTCACGGCCCTGCTCGGGCTCTGGTATCGGCCGCACCCGCGCGTCGAGCTGGGCGCTGGCGGTCGGCTGATCCCGGTCAAGATGTCGGCCGAGGGCGGCGTCGCAACGGACAAGTCGACGCTGCTGAGCGACGACGTGACCGCCAAGCTCGACTTTCAGCTGCCCGTGCAGCTGCGCGGCGGCATCCGTTACATCCATCCGCTGCGCAAGGGGCCCGACGCGAAGGGCGACGAGGGCGAGCGCTTCGACGTCGAGCTCGACGTGTTCTGGGAGAACTGGTCGCAGATCGACGCCTACCGGATCGACTTCGAGGGGGCGATCAACGGGCAGCCGATCGCCGATCAGGTGATCCCCAAGAAGTGGCGCGACACCCTCTCGGTGCGGCTCGGCGGCGACGTGAACTTGCTCGACGGGCACCTCACCTTGCGTACGGGTGGGTACTTCGAGACTGGCGCCTCGCATCCCGACTTCGCGCACCTCGACTTCCCGAGCTTCAACCGCGGCGGCGTCGGTGGTGGCATCACCGGCAGCATTCGCGGCGTGGCGCTGACCGTCGGCTACATGCACATCTTCCAGCAGCCGCAGGAGTCCACCGAGCTGTCGGCGAAGGGCTTCCAGGTGCGACCGCTCGCCGGCTGTCCGGATCGCTGCGATGGCCTCAGCGGCGTGCCGGCCAACGCCGGCGTGTTCCGCTCGAACATGGACATCCTCGCGCTGAGCCTCGACGTGCACTTCAACGAGCTGTTTCCCAACATGGGCAAGAAGCGGCGCGAGAAGTCTTCACGCCGCTCCGCGGCTGGGCAGGCCGCGAAGCAGCCGAGCGCCGAGCCCAGCTCCGCGACGCCGACGCCCTGAGTTATCCTCCGGCGCATGTCCGCCAAGCTCCCGCTCGCACTCGCGGCGTCAGCGTTGCTCTGCGCCTGCGCGCACACGAGCACGACCGAGCCGATGACCATCTCGTGGGTGGCCGAGGCCGAGACCGCCGCGCAGCGCATCGATCAGCTCACCGCCGAAGACATCGTGCTGATGCGCGAGGTCAGTGACGTCGAGCTCTCGCCCGACGGGCTCCGCCTCGCGCATGTGGTCCGCGTGCCCAACCCGCTCGACGAGCCGGGCAAGTCGCACAGCCAGATCTGGCTGGTCGACAGCGCGGGCAAGCAAAAGCCCCGCCGCTTCACGCCCGAGGGTCGCAGCTCGTGGGCGCCTCGCTGGTCGCCCGACGGACGCGAGCTCGCGTTCTTGTCCAAGCGTCCGGGTGACGATCATACAGAGCTCTACGTGCTGCCGATCGACGGCGGCGAGGCGCAGCTGATGTTCGAGTCGCCGAGCTCGATCTCTGGTTTCGAGTGGTCGCCCGACGGCAAGCAGGTCGCGTTCACCAGCGCGAAGCCGACCGACGAGGCCGAGCGCGATCGCAAGGCCGGGCGCGACTGGATCGTCGACGAGGACGGCGAGACCAAGACGCGCTTGTTCGTGGTCACGCGCGAGAGCGGTGAGTCGCGCGAGCTGCCGTGCGCGGGCAAGCACGTGATCGACTTCGAGTGGGCGCCCGACGGCAAGCAGCTGGCGATCCGGGCCAGCGAGCGCGCGAGCGTCGATCACACGATGATGTACTCGTCGCTCTACACGATCGCGCTCGACGGCCCGCAAGGCTCGAGTGAGCCGAAGCTGCTGACCAAGACCGAGGGCAAGCTCGGCGAGATCGCGTGGTCGCCCGACGGCAAGCAGATCGCGTTCCTCGGCGCCGCGCACATTCACGACTCGCTGGCCGGCATCGTCTACGTGGTCCCGGCCGGCGGCGGCGAGGCCAAGCCATGGACGGCCTCGCTGCAGGCGACCGGCACCTGGCTCGAGTGGCTCGACGCCGACACGATCGTGATGCTCGCCGAGCAAGGCACCAAGACGACCATCAACACGGTCACACCCAAGGGCGTCACGCCGCTGGTCGACGCCGGCCCGATCTGCCACGAGCTCAGCCTCAGCAAGCGCATGCTCGCGTGCGTCGGCGACACGGCCACGCACCCACGCGAGGCGTTCATCGGCAAGCTCGGGCACCGCTCGCTCACGCGCGTGACCGTCAGCAATCCTCCGCTGCTCACCCGCAAGCTCGGCGAGCAGTCGGTGGTCCGCTGGAAGGCCGAGGACGGGCTCGAGCTCGAGGGCGTGCTGATCAAGCCCGTCGACTATCAGGAGGGCACCCGCTACCCGCTCGCGGTGCTGCCCCACGGCGGGCCCGAGGGCATCTCGCTGGACGGCTGGACCACGCGCGCGACCTACCCCGCGCAGCTGTTTGCGACCCGCGGCTATGTGGTGTTCATGCCCAACTACCGCGGCAGCGCCGGACGAGGCAGCGAGTTCGCCTGCGCCGATCACAAGGACCTCGGCGGCAAGGAATTCACCGACGTGCTGTCCGGCATCGACAAGCTGATCGCCGACGGGTTGGTCGATGAGAATCGCGTCGGCATGGGTGGTTGGAGCTACGGCGGCTACTTCTCGGGCCTGGCCGCGACCACCTACAGCGATCGCTTCAAGGCCGCGATGATCGCCGCCGCGATCACCAACTGGGTCTCGTTCACCGGCACCACCGAGATCGAGCATGAGAACTCGCTGGTGCACTGGAACCTGTGGCCGTGGGACGACCCGACGCTGGCCTGGGAGCGCTCGCCGCTGGCCCACACCAAGCAGGCGAGGACCGCCGCGCTGATCGTCCACGGCCAGGCCGACACCCGCGTGCCGCCCGGTCAGTCGCAGGAGCTCTACCGAGCGCTGCGCCACCTCGGCGTGCCCACGCAATTGGTCGTGTATCCGCGCGAGGGTCACGGCATCGCCGAGAACGTGCACGGGCTCGACTTCATCAATCGCTTCCTCGATTGGTTCGACACCCACGTCAAGAACGCTGGTTGAGCGATGGCCAAGCCGGCGAGTCGGACCGAGCCGGCGGCGTGGTTGCTGCTCTCGATCGCGGTGATGAGCGTTGCATGCAACGCGGAGCGTGGCGCCGCCTCGACGACCGAAAAAGCAGCCGAGCCCGAGCGGCCTGTCGTCGTCACCGATCGCGGCTCCGTGCGCGGCGTGATCGATCACGAGACCGACGTCTTTCGCGGAATCCCCTACGCCGCCGCGCCGGTCGCCGAGCTGCGCTTTCGCCCGCCGCAACCGCCCGCAGCCTGGGACACGGTCCGCGACGCGAGCAAGTTCGGCAGCCCATGTCCGCAGCGCAGCACCTTTGGGGTGATCATCGGCGACGAAGATTGCCTCACGCTCAACCTCTGGCGTCCGTCCAAGCCCGCGCGCGAGCCCAGGCCGGTGCTGGTGTTCATCCACGGAGGCGCCAACGCGATCGGCTCCGGCTCCGACCCGCTGCAGGACGGTCGAGCGCTGGCCAACGACCACGACGTGATCGTCGTGACCATCAATTACCGATTGGGCCTGCTCGGCTTTCTGGCCCACCCCGCGCTCACGACCGAGAGCGCGACCTCGGGCAATTGGGCCTACCTCGATCAGATCGCCGCGCTCGAGTGGATCGCACGCAACATCGCCGCATTCGGCGGGGATCCTGGCCGCGTCACCCTGTTCGGCGAATCTGCGGGGGCGCTGAGCGTGTGCGTGCTGCTGGCCTCGCCGCGCGCGACCGGGCTCTTTCACGCGGCGATCATGCAGAGCGGCGGCTGCGACGTGGCCACGCTCGCGCAGCGAGAGCGTGAGGGTCAGCAGCTGCTGAGTCGATCCCCGTGTGCGAGCGCGGCCGATCCGATCGCGTGCCTGCGCGGGCTCTCGAGCGCGCAGCTGGTCGAGCTCGCGCCCGCCAAGGTCGACGACATCTCGAATTGGGCGCTGCCGATCGGCGGCGCGATCGATGGCCACGTGCTGCCCGCCAGCCCCTGGGACAGCTTCGCCGCGGGCACGCACAATGTCGTGCCGACGCTGGTCGGCAGCAACGCAGACGAGACCGAGATGTTGACCCCCGCGACGCTGCGCGGCTGCCCGGCCTACGAGTTCGCGACGCGCGAGGCCTTTGCAGACTTCGCCGACGATGTGCT
>DATLLB010000408.1:0-5696 GCA_035538075.1 Enhygromyxa sp. | reverse complement strand
GGACTTGATCGAGGGTCAGTCGTGGCGGCAGCGGATCGGTCCCGAGCCCGAGCATCGTGTCGGCCCACGCCGCGGTCCCGCTGCGACCCGACGCTCGCGGGGCTCGCTTGTCGAGCACCTCGGGCCGATACGGCAGATCGGCGATCTCGAGCATGTTCTCGATCGGCGCCATGCCGCCGAGCGGATCCTTGTTGAAGCGATAGCCGTAGGCCAGCGCGCCCGCGAGCTTGCCCTCGATGTAGATCGGGCTGCCCGACATGCCGCCGACGATGCCGCTGTGCTGCATGCGGGGATCGGGCGAGGTGAACAGCACGGCGTCCTGACCCGGCAGGTAGTCGCGGATTACGTCGACCACCTCGATCTCGAACTTGTCGGGCGTCTCGCCCTTGAAGACCGTGAGCGCGTAGCCCTTCATGCCCGGCTTGATGTCGTCGACCGGGATGATGTTGGGGTCGTCGGTCTTCTTGCCCGGCCGGTCGCCGTTGGACGCGATCGCGTCGCCGGCCAGCCAGAACCCGCCGTACAGCGCCGACAGGGCCGCGAACACGGCGACGACGTTGGTCAGCTTGCGAGGAAACCTATGACTTGTTGCCATGCCGATCGAGAGCCTGGCGCATGGTCGCGACCAGGTCTTCCTGCGGAGTGTAGAAGTATCGGTATTGATGAGGACGGTTGGGGTTCTGCAGCGACTGATTGACGCTGCCGTCCTCGTCGAGAAAGATCACCCGCGGGATGTACTGCCCGTCCGGGCCGTAGAGCGTGGCCTCGGGGTGCTGATCCTGGTCGACGTGAACCATCACGAACTGCTCGGAGAGCTGCTCGAGCGTCGGGTCGCTGTTGAAGGTGCGCTTGAGCTTCTGGCAGTTGCCGCACCACGACGTGTGCACGACCATCATCAGCGGCATCCCGGACTGCTTGGCCTCGCGCAGGCCCTCGTCGAGGCCGCGCCAGGCGATGCGCTCGTTCCAGCCGTCCGCGGGGATCGTGGCCGTGCGCTTGGGCGCTTGCTCGGCGTCCTTGGTGGAGCTGCTCCGCGCCGAGTTGTCGTCGGCGCGCTGCGGCGGATCGACGCAAGCGCCGAGCGTGAGCGCCCCACCGAGCGCAAAGGCCGAGAGCTTTGCTGAGCTTCGCAAGGTGGCGGCGACCTTACCACGAGACCCCGCAAACCCGTTCGATCGGCCGGAGGATCGGTCTTTTCGCGGTTCCCGAGCGCTTGCCGGGCAGCGCGCCCTGCTCGACGGTCGCCAACATCCGGGACGGATTGATCTTCGGGTCCATGTGCGCTCGGTACGGCACGACCGGTACGGATTGGCACAGCGAGGTTGCGCGACTTTGCTCGATACGTGAGCAATTCCACAGGCGCGCCACGTGCATTGCTAATCGTGTATGGCCGGACTCAGCATCGTGGAACCTCCCCTGCGCCTCGATCGCGAGCTCGAGGTAATCCTGACCCCCAGCGGCTATCGGCACACCGGGCTGAACCGCGCCGCGCCCGATGTGCGGGTGCTGGCCGAGGTCGCGCCCGTGTTGCTCGGGCTCAAGTACCACTCGATGGTGCCGCTCGATGATTTTGCTGTCGATTGATCGATCGACTCAATCGCCGGTCAGCGCCCGATACAGAAACGGGAGCGAGACATCGAGGCGATAGCTGACATTCGAGTGGCCGCCGTCGAATTCTTGATATACGTGATTGATTCCAGCATCGACGAGCTTGCGGACCAGCGCGCGGCTGCCGAAATGCGTGAAGTATTCGTCCCTCGATCCGCAGTCGAGATAGAGCCCGTGGAGCCGCTGCAGCGACGCCAAGCACTCGGCGACGTTGGCCAGCTCGAGCGGATCGTGGGCCAACCATCGCGCCCAACGGTGTGGATCACGGGCGCAGGTGTCGGGATCGACGGGCAAGCGGATGCCGTAGGGCGACCCGTCCTCGGGCGCGTAGCTGGCCGCCATCGCCAACATCATCAGCGTGTGGAACTGGCCGCCGCCGATGCGATCGCCGGCCCACAGCTTGTCGAGGAATGCCTGCGGATCGCCGCCGCAGCTGGCCAATCCGGTGAGCGCGGCCGGCAGCTCGCGTCCGTAGACCAGCTCGAAGCCGACGTCGCCGCTGTGCGAGGCCGCGGCGCCCCAGCGATCGCCATGCTTCATCGCGTGGATCAGCGCCGCATAGCCGCCGCTCGAGTGGCCGAACACGGCCCGATGGTCCGCGCCGGGTCGCACGCGGAACTGCGTCTCGACGGCCGGGATCAGCTCGTCGAGCACGAAGCTCTCCCAGCGGCCGAGCACCGAGGAGTCGATCCACTGATTGCCGCCGAGCCGGGTGAAGCCGTCGGGCAGCACCAGCACGACCGGGCCCATCTCGCCCTCGTGGATCAGCCGATCGATCCGCTGCGGCAAGCTCTCCTCGAAGCTCTGCCAGTTGAGCAGCTTGAACCCGCTGCCTCCGAACGCCGCGAGACCGACGAACAGCGGATAGCCCTGCGCGTGGTCGTCGTCGTAGCCGGGCGGCAGGTACACGGCCGCGCTGCGCTGCGCCGGATCGCCGAGGCGGTTGCCGGCCAGCGCTTTGGAGTCGATCGTGATCTCGACGAGGCGGCCCTGCGGGCGCGTGAAGTTGTGGGTCGGCATGACCGGTCGAGAGTACACCGCACGAACAGGCGTCGCCGGCACCGGCCATTTTGGGATAATTGTCTCTACGCCGCGTATGAGCAGCACGATCACTGCGGCCGAGATCGAGTCGCTGTGCGGACGGCCAGCCGCGTTCGTGCAGTTCGCCACGCAGCTGCTCGACACCCGGCCCGATCACCGTGCGGTCGATGTCTTGGACCTGCGGCGCAACGGTCAGGCCGCCTACGATCGCGGATCGAAGACGGTGTGGTGGACGTGGCCATGGCCGCCGGACGACGACCTGCGCCGACCGTGGTCGCGCAGCGATCCGATCGACCCTCGGCTGTGGCGCTGGCTCGGCTCGATCGATGACAACCCGAAAGCCGAGCTGCAGCTGGTCCTCGCTCGCGCCTCGCGAGCGCCCGCGCGGTGGATCGAAGAATTGACCGGCACACTGCGCGCCCGGATTGGGCGACCTGATCTATCGATACGCGTGCACGGCCCAGCCGAGCTGGCGCGTTGGTGCGACGGCGTCGAGGGCTCGATCAACCAGGATCATCTCCGCCTGCCGCGGGCGTTCGCAGCTCGCAGCGACGACTGCTCGCCGTGCGAGCGCGCGCTGATCGACGCGCTCGATCGAGGCGACGACGCGCGCGAGCACTGGATCGTGGTCGCCGACGAGCTGCTGCGTCGTGGCGATCCAACCGGCGAGAGCCTCGCGCTCGCGCTCGCGGCCAAGCCCCAAGAACCGTCCAAGCTCGGGCCGTCTCGCCGACGCATGCTCGATCGGGCGTTCGTCGACCGCGAGGCCATGCGCATGCTCGACACCGATCGAGAGGCACGGATGTTGGCGTTCGTCGACATGCTCGGGCGCAGCTTCGACGTGACCGCGTTCTTGCCGATGGGCGAGCAACCATCGGAGCCCGATCGCCACGAGGTCCAGCTCTGGGCCGAGCGCGTCGGCCCGTTCTTCGTTCGCTTGCTCGCGCGCACCAACTACGACGAGTGGCGCGGCCTCGGCCTGCCGGAGGCGCTGCTCTCCGCTCCCGAGCTGCGCTACCTGTCACCGTCGCGGATGAGCAGCATCCACCCCGACTGCGCCGACGTGTCCGGCCGCGATCTCTCGCGCTTCGACCTCTCGAGCCTGCCTGCGACGGGCGGGATCGTGTACGCATACGAGGCCTCGCTGCGCGGCTGCGATCTGCGGCAGGCCGATCTCTCGCGTTGGCAGCTCGACGGCGCCGACCTGCGCGACGCCGAAGCCGATCTCGACACTCGCTTCAGCCAGGCTAGCTTCGTCGAGGCCCGCGTCTCGCTCGGGCTGCAGCGGCTGCTGGCCAGCTGGAACGGCGGGCGTCATCGCAGCCGGCGAGACCACTCGCGCGCGCCCGCGAACCTGCGCGATCTGAGGATTGCTTGATCGGTCAGTCGAGCAGCTCGTCCACGGTCTGAGCCGTGGTGGCCGCCTTGACCGCCGCGTACCAGCGCTCGAGCGTCTCCAACGACTCGCAAGTTTCGACTTGCTCGCGCTGCGCCGCAGTCACGGTAGCGCCTCGCAGCTCGAGCAGATCGAGGATGAACCGCCGAAGCGCGCGGCGCATCCCCTTGGCCAAGCCCGCCTCCTCGCCCTCGGCGAGACCCTCGTTACGTCCGCGATGGAAGCTGTACCCCAGCCGTTCGCAGTCGGACACCAACTCGAAATGGTCTTCATCGAGATCGCCGGCCTCGCGCAGCTCGGCGATGCCCCGTTCGAAAACTGCTGGCGGAGTGAGCGACATGACCAGTGCAGCATAGCGCTGCGACGGTCGGTCGGCGAGCGTCTGTAGGGTCCACCACGCAGTCCGAAACACCTCCACGCGGGCCTCGAACGGCGCCGGTTCATGCACATGGTAGAGGCAGCCGAGAATGGTGAGCTCCGGCCGCCGACGGGCCTGCTCGCGGTCGGCGATCCGCTCGATCTGATCCGGCTCGATCATGATCGGCTTCAACTTCATCCTCGGGAATAGGGTCTTGCGGATCCACACCCGTAGACCCGGCTCCGGCACGAACAACGCCAAGTAACCGGTGGCGTCGTGCTCGAGCCCGAACGCGACGGGATAGACGTCCCAGCGTCGCAGCTTCGTGTAGTCTTTGCTGAGCTGGATCTCGAACACCCAGACCGCGAGCACCTTGCCCTCGACGGACTGCACTGCGAATACGAGATCCACAAAGTGCTTCTGCGCCCGCTTCACCAGGCCCGGAAGCTCGACCCGTGGGTTTTTGGGGACCACCTCGACGAGCTCACCCACGACCATGTCCCCGGCCACGCATGCGATGCGGATCAGGATGCGAGGGTCGATGGCGTAGAGCAGATCCGAGAGGCACTCGTGCGCGGAACCGAGTCGTTCCTGCTGATCCATGCCCCGCGCAAAAGCAAAGCGTAGTCCGAGCAGAGAGCGCCACGATCTCGCGCACTTGGGCAAAATTGGCGAAACACGAATTGGCCAGCCCGCTGGACGCTGGCCCGCCGGTTGGCCACTTCACGTGGCCCGCTCGCTGGCCGCCCGAATGAGCAAGTCAGTTACGACCGAGCGCGACCTTCATCAGTAGCAGCGCCTCGCGTCCAGCGTTCGCGACCAGCTGGCTCTCTTCATCCTCGCTCGGCACTGCCGCGAGGCCGTCCTTGCCCATGCGAAATTCCGAGTCCAGCCCGCGGCCCTTGAGCTGATCCAAGAACGCATCCCCGCTGAGTCGCACGTCGCCGCGGTAGTCGTAGACGCGCACGCGGTTGATCTTGCCGCGGGCGTCGACGCCGATGCCGACCTCGAGGGTCAGCACGCTGCCGTCGAGGATCTTCGGCTTGGTGCGGGGGTCGATGAACAAAGCGACGCCGAGGAACTTGCCGTCGGCGTCGTGGGCCACGAAGAACTCGGGGGTCTTGTCCTCGGGGTAGAGCTCGAAGCCGAGCTCCTTCTCGAGGAACGCGACCTCTTTCTCCGAATACTGATAGCGCTTGATCCTCCACGCATTGGGGTCGGCGTCGGGGAACAAGCGCATCAGGTTTCGATGGGTGATCTCCCAGCTGCCCCACTTGGCCAGGTGGGCCTCGG
>DATLLB010000407.1:0-4551 GCA_035538075.1 Enhygromyxa sp. | reverse complement strand
CGCCGACAACGGCGACGTGATCTTGACCGGCACCTTCACCAGCACGCTCAGCTTCGGCGGCGACGTGTTCCACAGCGAGGGCCTGCGCGACGCGTTCGTGCTCCGGCTCGACGGGGACACCGGCGCGCACGTGTTCTCCCGCCAGATCGGTGGGAGCGGCGACGACTACGGGTTCGGCGTCGGCGTCGACGACAACAAGAACATCATCATCGCCGGCCGCTTCGAGAAGACCGTCAAGATCGGCGGCAGTCTGACCAGCGCGGGCGGGACCGACCTCTACGTCGCCGCGCTGACCGACGGCGGCAGCGTGAAGTGGAAGGAGCGCTTTGGTGGGACCGGCGACGAGCAGGTCCACGATCTGGTCATCTCACCGACGACCGGCGAGATCGTGCTGCTCGGCGCCATGGAGGGCACCGTCAACTTCGGCACCGGCAAGCTGACCAGCGCGGGCGCGCGCGACATCTTCGTGCTGGGCCTCGACGCCGACGGCGACGCGATCTACAGCGCGCGCTTTGGTGACAAGGTCGATCAGTTCGGCGCCTCCAATGAAGAGAACACCTGGATGACGCTGACGACCGATGACGACGGCGTCGTGTACTTCGGCGGCATGCTAATTGGCGATCTCGACTTTGGCTGGTTCGAGCTGAACTCCAGCAGCACCGACATCTTCTTTGCCGCGCTGGGGGCCGACGCCGAGCCGATGTGGGGCTTCCACTACGGCAGCATCGACGCCGATCTGGCCCTCGATCTCACCGTCTCGCACAGCGGCCACATGGTCATGGCCGGGCGCACGTTCGGGAAGTCGATCGACTTTGGACCTGCGGGCGAGGTGAAGACCCATGGGGGCAGCGACGCGCTGACCATCAAGGTGCCGCTTTAGGATCCGTCGCCCGCGTCAGTGCGCGGGCGACCTTGGCCAGCTCCGTGTTCTACTCGAAGTCCGTCCGGAAGAGCTCACGGCCGGTCGCCGATCCTCTACAATCGTCGCGTGCGGCCCGGCAGCCGAGCCCCAGGTGAGAGCGAGGACTCGGTCTCGCGCTTGATGAGCGTGCTGCCTCGCGCGCAGGCGCCCGAGGATGCGGCAGTGCGGGCGATGGTTCGGGCGGCGGTGTTTCCCGAAGCGGCGACGCCGGTACTCATCGGCCGCTTTGTCGTCGTTCGCATGCTCGGAGCCGGGGGCATGGGCGTGGTCTACCTCGGCAAAGACGAGGCGCTCGATCGCCTGGTCGCGGTCAAGCTCCTGGCCCCGGGCAGCTCCGACGAGCGGGCGGTCCATGCCCGACTCGAGCGCGAGGCCAAGATCATGGCCCGGCTCAACCATCCGAACGTCGTCGGCGTCTACGAGTCCGGCGAACACCAGGGCCGCATGTTCGTGGCCATGGAATACGTCGAAGGCCGGACGCTCGGGCGGTGGCTGGTCGAGGAGGCGCCGAGCTGGCAGACGACGCTCGCGGTGTTCGTGCAGGCGGGATGTGGCTTGATGGCTGCCCACGCGGCCCGCGTCATCCACCGCGACTTCAAGCCCTCGAACGTGCTGGTGGGTGACGACGGGCGAGTGCGCGTGGCCGACTTTGGGCTCGCGCACGGCGGCGTGAACGAGCCGGCTACGCTGACCGTCGAGCCGTCGCTCGCTCCGACGCACGAGCTCGAGCTCGACGTGCGCACGCGGACCGGGCAGCGACTCGGCACCCTCCGGTACATGTCGCCCGAGCAATTTCGCGGCGAAGCGATCGACGCCCGCAGCGATCAGTTCTCGTTCTGTGTCGCGCTGTGGGAGGCCTTGCACGGCTCGCGGCCATACCCCGCCGACAGCATCCGCGAGCTCCAGCGCATGTTCGACGAGGGCGTGATCGATTCGCGCGCGACCGACCGCCGGATCCCACGTTGGCTCGACGAGGCCGTCGCGCGCGGGCTGGCGATCGACGTGGACTCGCGCTGGCCATCGATGGAAGCGCTCATCGATCGTCTGTCGCGGGATCCCGCTCGTCGGCGCCGTCGGATCTCCGCGGTGGCCGTGAGCCTCGCGGTCGTGGGCGTCGGCGGATATCTGCTCGCGCAGCTCGATGCGACCCCCGAGCCGGCCTCGTGCGCGGCCGGGGATGGCCTCGCGGGGGTGTGGGACCAGACCCGCGAGCTCGAGCTCGAGCGCGCGCTCGCAAGCTCGAAGCTGCGCTTCGCCGGAGACGTGTGGCCGCGCGCGAAGCCGGCCCTCGATGCCTACGCGGGCGAGTGGCTCGACATCGATCGGGAGCGCTGCCGGGCGCACGCGCAGGGCGAGGACTCCGACAGCCTGCATGATCGGGCGACGCGCTGCCTCGCCGAGTCTCGCGCGGCGCTCGACGCCGCGGTCACGCTCCTGATCGAGGCCGACCCGAAGACCCTGACCAACGCGGCGATCATGATTGCCGAGCTTCCCTCGGTCGCGCGCTGCAATCACGACGAGGTCCTCGATTCCATGTATCGGCAACCGGACGACCCGGTCCTCGCCGGCCAGCTTCAAGCGTACCGCGAGCGTCTCGCCGAGCTGGCCGTGCACTTCGACGCCGGGCGTGTCGCCCACGTGGGGCTCGAGCTCGATGCGCTCGAGCCCGCGATCCTGGCAGCCGATGCGGCGCCGCTCGAGACTGCGTTCTGGTCGCTCCGAGGCCGGCTCGCGGCCTTCGAGGAGGACTGGGATCCCACGATCCAGCTCCACCGCAAGGCTTTGAGCGCGGCGATTGAGGCCGGCGATCACGAACGAGCGATGTGGCTCGCGGTCTCGATCGCAGAGCACAGCGCCCAGTCCAGCTGGCGGGATCGCCTGCTGTTCGACGTGCACGCCAATCTCGCTCGCTCACTGCCCGCGCATGGGAACGATCAGGTCGCGGTCGAGGCCGCGCTCGAGGTCGCGCTGGCCAGACATCAGCTGCGCGAGGGCAACCTCGGCGACGCGTTCGCAACCTTCGAGCGCGGAGCCAAGCTCGCCCGCCAGCTCGACGATGCGCAGTGGCAGGCTCGCTTCGGCTTCTTCCTGGCGTTCGGCCACACTGCCGCCTCGCTCGGCCGTCTCGACGCCTGCGAAGAGGCGACCCGCGAGGTATTGGCGATTCAACAGCGCTTCTTGGGTCCGCACCATCCCTCGCAGCTGGAGGCGCTCACCTTGCTCGCTGGCATTCAGAGCTACCTCGATCCCGAGGCGGCGTTGCTGACCATCGATCGCGCCGAGCCGCTGTCGCGGGAGACCGAGGGTGAGTACAGCTTCCGGCGTCTGTGGCTGCTGAAGCTGCGCGGGATGGCGCAGGATCGGGGCGGGGACCTGGAAGGCTCGCTCGCGACCTTGCGTGAAGTCGCCAAGCTCGCCGAGCGGATCGACACCAAGCTGCTCCGCGGCGACATCGACAACAGCATCGGCGTCGTCCTCGATCGGCTCGGCCGCCACGCCGAGGCCCGCGACGTCCTCGCGGCGCTCATCGAGCGTGGCTCACGAGAGAACCATGATCCGCGCTACCTCGGCATCTACCGCCTGAGCCTCGCCGACGCGCTGTTCCACCTCGGCGAGACGGCGGCGGCGCGGGCCGAGTACGAGGCAGCGCTCGCGGTGCTCGGTCCGATCGACCCCGACGGACCGTTCCAGGTGTACGCCGAGAATGGTCTGGGCTTGGTCGATGTCGCCGAGCGGCGCTGGAGGTCGGGACGCGAGCGTCTCGAGCAGACGATCGCGCAGCGCGAGGCCAACCACGCTTCACCGGAAGAGCTGGCGGTCACCCGCTTCGGCCTCGCCCGGGCGCTGTGGCACACCGGCGATCGCGAGCGCGCGAGCGAGCTGGCCGAGCGCGCGTTGGCTGACTACCGCGAGCTCGGCTCCAGCCACGCGAGCGCCCACGCCGAGGTCGAAGCCTGGCTGGCTGATCCGTCTTGACGGATTCGTACCGCGCCTAGCCGGTCGGCATTTGCTCGCGCAGCGCCTCGGCCCAGCGCTCGAAGCCGTCGATTGTGCTCTTGGCCAGACCCGGAGATTCGGCGAGCTCGTGCATCTTCTGTTTGACCAGCTCTCGCGCCCGTCGCAGTCGCCACTTGGCGGTGCTGTGCGGGAGCTCGAGGGCGAGCGCGCACTCGTGGGTCGTCATGTTCTCCCAGTAGTGGAGCTCGAGGATGATCTGGGCGTCGAGCGGGATTCGGCGAAGGGCGCGGAGCAACAGCTCGAGCTCCTGTTGCGCGGCCGTCAACGCGCTCGGCGACGGGTCGAGGTCGGCCGCGCTGACCTCGGCGAACTCGAGCTTGTCCTGATCTCGCGCGCGTCGACGATAGTGCGAGATCAGCTGCTTGTAGGCGACCGAGAACAGGTACTGGCGAAACCCTGCATCGCCACGAATTCGGTCTTTGCCCGCGGCGCAGGCGAGGAAGGTCGACTGCACGAGATCCGCCCAGCCGTCGCTCACCTTGCTGCGAAAGAAGCGTGAGAGGTTCGGATAGTAGCGCTCGAACAGCTCGAGCCCGGCCTGCTGATCGCCGGCTCGCCAAGCCATGAGCAGCTCCGGATCGGCCTGCATCGCCCAAGCATAACGCGGACAC
>DATLLB010000406.1:0-11250 GCA_035538075.1 Enhygromyxa sp. | reverse complement strand
TCATGCAAGAGCTGGTCTCTCTACGATGAGCACTTCCCAGTACACCGGTCGCTTCCTCGAGTCCCTCGCCCCTGGTGATCCACGAGCCGCCGACGCTCGTGCGGCGATCCTCGGCGTGCCCTACGACGGCGCGGTGACCTACCGCGGTGGCGCGAGCGGGGGCCCCGAGGGCCTGCGTCGGGCGTCGGAGAGCATCGAGAACTACTGCCCGAAGCTCGACCGATCGATCGACGAGTTCCTCTACGTCGACCTCGGTGACCTGCGCTGCGAGGTGCCGGCCGAGGGCGAGGTCCCGGGCGCGACGCCGGGCGAGCGTCTGGTTCGATCGCTGCGCCTGCAGCTCGACGCGCTGCCCGATCTTCCGCTGGTGGCGATCGGCGGCGATCACCTGGTCGCGCACCCGTTCCTGGCCCGCGCGGTCGAGCGCTACCCCAACCTGCAGATCATCCACGTCGACGCGCACATGGATCTGCGACCCGACTGGGAGGGCGAGCCCTTCAACCACTCGACGGTGCTCGGCCGCATCCTCGATCAGATGGGCCCCGATCATCGGCTGCATCAGTGGGGCATCCGCTCGGGCGAGCGCCGCGAGTACGCGCTGGCGCGTGGCGATGCCCGGGTCGAGCTGCTCCCCCAGCAGGATCTCCAGCCGATGCTCGATCGCATCGTCGAGCTGATGGCGTTGAACCTGCCGATCTACGTGACCATCGACGTCGACGGCATCGACCCCGCCGACCTGCCCGGCACCGGCACACCCGAGCCCGACGGCCTGCGCTTTGGCTGGGTCGAGGCAGCCCTCGACAAGCTCGCGACCGCGGCGACCAGCGGGCCCGGCTTGGTCGGCGCGGATCTGGTCGAGCTCGCGCCCGATCTCGATCCGACCGGGCGCTCCTCGGTCGCGGCCGCTCGCTTGATTCGCACGCTCCTGCTCGCGCTGGTGCGACCGCGCGGCTGATCACCAGCTCACGACATAGCGAACGCAGCCCGGCTCGAAGCCAACCAGCTCGAGCTCGGTCGTGCTCGCGTCGTACTCCGCGTAGCGAAGGGCCGCCCGCAACACGTCGGCGAAGATGCACGCGAGCGTCGGATCGAACAGCCCCGGCGGAGCGAGCAGCTCGACGTCGGCCTCGCGCTCGCCGAGCGTCGCCTGCAGGTTGCTGCCGCGAAAGAACGCCGACCAGCGGATGTCCGCGCCCTTGATCATCAGGCGCGGCGAGATCGCCCACAAAAGCAGCTTGAACATCGGCGTCGAGAACAACAGGCTCGCGGCGCCGCGGATCCACTGCGCCTCCTCATCGGGCGGCAAGCGACGCGCTTCGACGAGCGCGATGATCAGCGCCAGCGAGTGACACTGCGGCATCCACTTGTCGACCGGCGCGCTCTCGTCGAGGTGGGCCTGCAGCACCGACGGCAACCCGCACAGGCGTTGATTGGCGTGGGCCTGGACCGTGCGATGGATCGAGACCTTGGCCAGGCAGCTCGGGTGCGAATCGAGGCCCTCTGGCAATTGCTCGAGGTACGCCGCCAAGCGTGGGTAGTCGCCGAGCATACCGGGGTCACACGCTAGCAGCGGTGTGTGTCGGCGAGAAAGTGCGTGCATCGCTGGCGAGCGAGACCCCCCGGAGCCGTCCTGGCTCGCTTGGGTCCGAGTGCCAGCGTCGGTCGTGCGCGACAGTGGTTCGAGCGCTGGCGTCCTGCGGTAGATTGAGCGCGTGACCCTTGGCCAAGTCGCTCTGCTCGCGGCGCTGGTTGTCGGCGATCCGACCACTCGATCGCAGAGCGGCGCGAACACGTTTGCGATCCGCCTGGATGCGCCGGTCGTCGACTCGCCCACTCCACCGGCGAGCCCGATCGGCAAGAAGGCCCCGCTGCCCACCGAGCCGCCGGTCCCCTACCACGACGCCATCCCCACTCCGCCGCCGCGCGACATCACCACGGGTCCGCAGGCGCGCAAGCTCGGCACCAACACGACCATCTTCGTCAACTTCGACGGCGTCTCGATCGACTACTGCGATCCGTCGAACAGCCACTGGAACTGCCACTCGCTGGAGAACGGCGAGACCTTTGCCCCGTACTCCGGCAGCCTCGCCCAGCGCGTGGCGATCCTCGACGCGATGCGCTCGTTGGTCGCGGACTTCGGCATCCGCGTGACCGGTCAGCGGCCGCCCGACGACGAGCCTTACGTGATGGTGGTCTACGGCGGCGACTCGGTGAAAGAGGACGCGCTCGGCCGCGCCCCGGCTGGCGACTGCTGGGACGACCTGCCCAACGAGATCGCCTACGTGTACCTCGACGGGGAGCGCAGCACGTGGATCAACGGCGGCGCCTCGACGGCGCTGCACGAGGCCGCGCACACGTGGGGCTTCGATCACATCGGGCTCGAAAATTCGCTGATGGCCCCGTCGGGCGGCAACAGCAAGACCGACTACTTCGACGGCTGCGCGCAGATCGTCAGCGACACCGAGCTGACGCCCACGACTGACCCGAGCTGTCCGCAGCTGAACCTCGAGCTGTGCGGGCTCGCGGACTTTCAGTACGACGTCGCGCTGCTGCGGCTGCTGTTCGGCGAGCCCTACGTCGACGATCGGGCGCCGACGCTCTCGCTCGTGCGGCCGGTCGACGGCGAGTACTTCCAGGGTCCGGCGAATTTCCGGGTCGAGCTGAAGGTCGTCGACGATCTGCACCCGCAGATCTACGAGCTCGCGATCGGGATCCCCGGCCTGGTCGACGATCCCGTGTTCTCGCCCGTGCTCGATCCGAGCTTCGACGTCGAGGCGCTGCCGATCGGCGAGTGGACCTTCGAGCTGCGCCTGCGCGACGCGGCCGGCAACGAGAGCTCGCTCGCGTTCGAGGTCATGGTCGGCGAAGATCCGGTTCCGATTCCGGCCGACGACGGCTGCGCATGCCGCAGCGAGGCGCCGAACGGCCGCTCCACCGCGGTCTGGACCATCTTCGCGCTCGGCGTCGGACTCGGGCTGCGGCGGCGAAAGCCCACGCAGCCCTCGCCGTTGGACGCCGGCGTCGCGCGACGCTAAGACACTCGCCGACCATGCCTCGCACGCCGCTCGCCGCCCTCACGTTCGTCGCACTTGGCTTTTCGCTGGGGGTTTCGCTGGGTTGTCCGGCCAAGGTCCCGACGCCCGAAAGCGAGGCGCAGGCCGGCAAGCACCCGGCTGGCGTCCCGGTCACGGCCGAGGACGATCCTCGAGTGGTGCGCGACAGCGAGGATCTCTACGCGGCCGAGGACGCCCCGAACGCGCCCGGCCCAGCGCCCGCGCTCGGCTCGGGCAAGCCCGACACCAGCAACGGCGAGTGCAAGCTGTTCGCGCCCAAGCTGCCCGAGCCCAAGTGCTGCCCGTTCGAGACCGGCTTCGACGCCGAGCAGGTGCGGAAGCTGTGCGGCCATGCGCTGTACATGGGCGAGTCGCTGCAGCAGAGCTGCGGCTACTTCTACTTGCCCGACGAGTCCGGCGGGCTCCCGGTCGCGCTGCGGGCCTCGAAGATCACCAAGGAGTCGGTCGCCGAGGCGGCCGCAGCTCACGACGCGCGCATGGCCAAGACCTTCAAGAAGCCCGACTTCAAGTCGACGCCGGTGCCGGGGGTCGAGGGCGCGATGTGGAGCGAGCATGACGACGTGCACTGGGCCTTCATCCCCGGCTGGGAGTCGGTGCGCTTGGTCAGCTGGACCAGCGACGCGTGCCCGATCGAGGCGATGCCCGAGGTCTTGAAGATCATGGTGAGCGCCAAGGAAGTCCCGGCCCACGCTCCCCGCCCCGGTCTGATCCCGATCGCGCGGCAGTGAGTCGGATTGCCAAGCTCGCGGCCGCCAGCGTACCGTGCGGCCGATGGCGCAGTGGCTCTCGAGTGATCCCGGCAAGGCCGCCGCCGAGCGCTTCTTCTTGATCTACAGCCCGCTCTGGATCGCGTTCGTCGGCGTCGTGATGCTGACCGGCATGTACCGGAGCTGGTCGGATCCCGGCTACATGCTGTTCGGCCTCGGCGTCGCCGCGCCGCTGCTGTTGGTGCCCTACGTCAACCCGCGAGCCGAGGACGCAGCCAAGCCGGCCTGGGACACGACGTGGTTTCGCTTCAACCTGTGGATCGCGATCTTCGTGTTCTTCGGCAGCTACGTCGGCACCCACTACTTCTTCGACGTGGTCGGCATGCGCTACGGCTTCCCGACCAGCTGGAACCTGCAAGCCGAGCTGGTCGGCGACAGCGACGGCACCGTGCCGCTGTTCCTCTACCCGCTCACGCAGGCCTACTTCATGACCTACCACGTGGTCATGACCGTGATCCTGCGCTGGCTCTCGACCCGCTTCGCGCTCGGGCGGTTGGCTCGCGCGGTGATCATCGCGGTGCTCGCATACGCCGTCGCGTTCGCCGAGACCTTCTTCATGGCGATCCCGGCGCTGAGCGACGTGTTCGAGTACGCCGATCGCGGGCGCATGCTCGCGTGGGGCTCGATGTTCTACGGCACCTACTTCATCGTCAGCTTGCCGGTGTTCGCGAGGATCGACGAAGAGCGGCCGTGGTCGCTGTGGGAAGTGATCGGCTCGGCGCTGGCGGTCAGCATGGGGGTGTTCTTCCTGCTCGACTTCTGGGCCACGTGGCTGGGGCCGCTGTGATGGTCGCGCCGTAGCTCGGCACTTGCTGTTATCATGCCCGCCCCGCCATGCACGTCGTCGACGACTCCACCGTCCGCCGCTGGTACCACTCCGGCGAGAACCTCGAGCAGCTGACCGGAGCGCTCGGCAGTCATCGACCGAGCGCCGACTACCTCGAGGACGTGCTGGGGCTGCCGCTGCACGTGCAGTTCGTGGTCACCCAACTTTCTGCAGCCCGCAGCGCGGGTGCAGGGCGCTCGCTCGACGAGCTCAACACGATCCCGTTCTACTCGCTGTGCCGCGGGCTGTTCATCCCGCTGATGCGCATGCACCCGGAGAAGGCGGCGCAGCTGTTTCGCCTCGAGATCGCGGCGCCGCCCGACACGGCTGGACGCGCGGCCCTGGTCGAGAAATTCCTCGACAAGGACATCGGGCTGTCGGCGGTGCAGAAGATCGGCTGTCTGGTCGGCGACGTTTTCCTCGGCCGGACCAGCACCTTCAAGCGCGACAGCCTGGTCCGGCTGCTGATGTCGGTGCAGATGAAGAGCTACCGCGACATGCTCGATCGCCTGACTCGGGTCGGCGACGTCGGCGTGCTGTTCTCGGAGTCGCGCAAGCAGCTGCGCTCGGAGCCGGCGCTGACGGCCGGCGAGGTGCTGCTGACGCTCGAGTTCCTGCCCGACGCGGTCCGCAGCCTCAAGTTCGATCTGCTGCGCTCGCTGCTGGCTCGGATGGGCAAGATCGAGGCGTTCTTCCTGGCCCGGCTGATCCTCAACAAGGCCGACTTCGGGTTCGAGTACGAAGGTGCCGTGATCGCCAAGGCGCTGGCCAGCTACTACAAGGCCGAGCCCGAGGCGGTCCAGCATGCGATCGCGCTCTCGGATCCCTTCGCGGTCGCGCAGATGCTGGCCACCAAGGGCCCCGAGGGTCTTCGTGAGGTCCGCGTGCAGCCCCTGGTCGCGCTCAAGCCCGCGCTGGCCAGCGGCACGACCGACATGACCAAGAAGTTCCCGGTCTGGGTCGAGCGCAAGTACGACGGCATCCGCCTGATGCTGCACAAGTCGACCGACGCGCACGGCTCGGTGCTGTGTGCCGCGTACACGCGCGGGCGCAAGGACTGGCTCGAGCAGGTCAACGGCATGCGGCCGACGATCCACGCGTTCCCGTGCCGCGACTGCATCGTCGACGGCGAGCTGTACGGGACCGTGCTCGACCTCGAGGGCCCGCGGCTCGCGACCGTGTACGAGGTCTACGCGAGCCTCTCGGGTGAGGTCGTGCAGCGGCCGGTCAACCTCAAGTACGCGGCGTTCGATCTGGTCTACCTCAACGGCCAGGACCTCACGCAGCTGCCCCTGCGTCAGCGTCGGCAGATCCTCCAGCAGTTCCTCGGGCCGCTCGGCAGCTACCCGCTCGCGATCCCGACCTCGATCGCCGAGGGCCAGCTGGCCAAGGACAAGAACGACGTCAATCGCCTCTACCAGTATTTCCGCGGGCAGGGCTACGAAGGCATCATCACCAAGGATCTCGACGGCAGCTACGCGCTCGCCCGCCGCGATCCCAACTGGCTCAAGCGCAAGCCCGAGATCACGCTCGACCTCGTGCTCCTGCAGGGCATCTTCTCGGTCACCTCCAAGCAGAAGGCCGGCATGTTCGGCAGCTTCGCGATCGGGGCCCGCACGCCCGACGGCGGGTTCGTGGACGTCGGCGACGTGGCCGGCGTCGATCAGCTGCGTGACCGCGAGATTCAGGCCGAGATCATGCGCAACGGCTTGATCACCGGGCGTCGGGTCGAGCGGCAGAGCTCGTCGGGCGTGCGCCCGGGCGTCGAGCTGCGTCCGCACATCGTCGTCACGGTCCGCTTCGAGGGCATCGTCAAGGACAATGTGACCGGCGACCTCAAGCTCCGCGATCCCAAGCTCGTCGTGCTGCGCTCGGACAAGCACGCGGGCGAGGTCGACAAGGTCTCGGCCATCGAAGAGCTGTACTTCCAACAGCGGTTTGGCTAAGGGTCTTCTTCACGGCTTTGAGAAACCCTGTGAGGGGTTTGCGAGCGCCGCCGCCCTGGTGTTATCGTCGGCCGCAAGAGAGGCAGAGAGCCAGAGGAACATCATGGTCAAGCTGAAGCTGTTGGATTTGCGCTGCATCAAGCACGGGGAAGTCGGCGGCGATGAGCCCTACCTCAAGGTGCGCAGCAACAAGGTCTGGTCGTCCGACAACATGAAGTCGGGGATGACCGCCAGCCTCCGCTCGATCCAGCCGATCGGCTTCAAGGACGAGATCGAGGTCACGCTGATGGAGAAGGACCGCTTCCGCGACGACACGCTCGGCACCGGCACCGCGACTGCGGACCAAGTCGGCCAGGGTCAGCAGGAGTTCAACTTCAACGAGGGCGACGGCGAGTACCAGCTGATCTACGAGATCATCCCGGGCTGACCTCGTGAGTGCGAGTGGGCCGAGGTTGACTCGGCCCGAGTCGCTGTGGCCCGATCCAACCATGCCGCCGAAACGCGCCCGCCATGGTTGGATCGAGACCGTCGCCCCGGAGCATGCGACGGGATTGCTGGCCAAGCTCTACGCCGCGGCGGTCGAACGTGCCGGGCGTGTGTTCAACATCCTGCGCATCCAGTCGCCGCGGCCCGAGACCCTGCGGATCTCCACGCTGCTCTACCGCGAGGTGATGTTCGCGGAGCAGAGCCCGCTCAGCCGCGCGCAGCGAGAGATGATCGCAACCGCGGTCTCGCGCGCCAACGCCTGCGAATATTGAACGTGGGCCCACGGCGACGACCTCCGTGCCGAGGTCGAGGTGGATCGAGCGATCTGTTGCGGCCAGGATCCCGACTCGTGGGTCGAGGCCATCAAGAATGACTGGCGCACCGCGAGCCTGCGCGAGGTCGAGCGGGCGATCCTCGCGTACGCGATGAAGCTGACCGCCAGCCCAGGTGCGATGATCGAGGACGATGTCCTCGCGCTGCGCCGGGTTGGGCTCGATGACACCGCGATCCACGACGTCGCGCAGGTCACGGCGCTGTTCAACTACTACAACCGACTCGCCGACGGGCTCGGCATAGCGATCGACGAGCCAACCCACCCGAGGGGCTGAGCGGTGCGCAGGCGTCGGTTCGGACGTAACTCACCCGCGATGGTGCTCGTCCGCGAAGCCTCGCAGGATCATATCGGCTCGAAGCGGACATAGCGACGTACGAAACCGGATATCTTGATGCAGGGGACTCGAGGATGAACAAGACCAAGCTTGGAAGTGTGCTCGGCATGGGGTCGTGGCTCCTGCTCACCAACGTGGGTTGCGGAGGCGGTCGCGACCCGGGCGCGGACGAGGGCGTCTCGTCGCTCGGCGAGACTTCGGCCGACAGCAACGACGACCAGACCGAGAACGGCAACGAGGCGCACGAGGGCACCGAGGACCCGTCGGATGACGACGCCGACGACTCGACCGACGACACCACCAACCCGACCGACGACGGTCAGGAGCAGGGTGACGAGGGCGAGGACGACGGCGGTATGGGAGCCAAGTTCGACCTCGGCATCATCCCCGACAGCGGCCCGCAGAACTGTGGCGGGGGCAACGGCGGCGATCCGGAGTTCTCGTACCTGTGGGCGGCCAACAGCGACCAGGGCACGATCTCCAAGATCGACACCAAGACCGTCACCGAGGTCGGCCGCTTCATGACCCGGCCGGACAACTTCGGCAGCCCCTCGCGGACCTCGGTCAGCCTCTCCGGCGACGTCGCGGTCGCCAACCGCAACGGCGGCGTGACCAAGATCTACGCCAACCCGGACAACTGCGAGGAGTCCAACGGGACGCCCGGCATCCAGACCTCCAACAACAACCAGTTCCTCGCGTGGGATCAGGAAGAGTGCCGGGCTTGGCACACGCCGATGAACTACCAGAGCCAGCGGCCGGTCGCGTGGGCGCCGGGCGAGTTCAACGCGGGCACCTGCAAGTGGGAGGGCGAGGAGCTGTGGACCTCGGGGTTCAACAACGGTGGCACGCTCGACATCGTGCTGCTCGACGGTGACGACGGCAGCATCATCGACATGGTCCAGGTCCCGACCAACAACCTCGACACCGGGCTCAACGCGGACGGGTTCGGCATCTACGGCGGTGCAAGCGACGGCGAAGGCAACTTCTGGGGCTCGCAGCTCGGCAGCCAGAAGCTGGTTCGGGTCAACCGCGAGGACATGACCTACGAGATCTTCAACGCGAACGCCAACGCGTGGGGCAGCTGGTACGGCATGACCGTCGACTCCGACGGCATGGTCTGGCTGTGCGGCAGCGAAGCTGGGCGCTTCGATCCGGAGACGCAGTCCTTCGTGCAAGCGAGCGTCGGTGGGTACACGGGCTGCATGGCCGACGCAGCCGAGAACGGCCTGCTGTGGATGTCCGACGGCAGCGGCGTGATCGGGGTCGACCGCGAGACCCTGCAGGTGGTCAAGACCTGCAATGGTCCGGGCTCCTACGGGATCAGCATCGACTTCGAGGGCTACATCTGGGCCGTCGCGTTCGGCTCGACCGCGACCAAGTTCGATCCGGACACCTGCCAGACCTGGTCGTACAACGGCCTGGTCGGCGCCTACACGTACTCGGACATGACCGGCTACGCGCTCAGCAACGCCGGCTCGCCCAGCGGCTGATTCGCCCCCCGCGGCCGCTTTCGGCTGCGCTCGCTCTGGCTCGCAGACAGCCACCGCACGTGGTGACCCCGTTGGGGGTCTTTTCCTTTCGCCGAGCTAATTCAGCAGGCGGCCGCCGGATCCAGAGGACTCTTCCGACTCGTCGTCGGAGGAGTCCTCGTCGTTTTCGTCGCGGTCGCGGCTGCGCGCGATCAATCCGGCCTGATGATGCAGCATTCGCCAGCGACCCTGCTCGAGCACGAACACGTTGGTCGCGACCAGCTCACCTTCGGGCAGCACCTCGATGCAGACGATGACGCCGACCTCGCCGAGCACGGTCGCAACCTCGTCGCGCGAGCGCACGGGCAGCGGGCGCCGGAGGATCCCGCGCCAGCTCGCCATCACTCGATCGCGCCCACGCAGCGCCTCCCAGCCGGGATGAACACACGTCGACTCGGCGTGCTCGGACCACAGCCGGTCCATGGCGACGTAGTCCGCCGACGCGAACGCCCGATAGAAATCGCGGTTGGCCCGCAACAGATCCTCGGCGGCGGCCGGTCGGGTGGACTCGTCCATCCACCGCAGCATAGCCGCTCCAAATCACCCGGAGTCATGCGATGTTGGCGGCCATGTTTGACCGCGAGCTCCTCGTTGGACGCACCATCCTCGTCACCGGTGGCGGCACCGGCCTCGGCAAGGCCATGGCCCTGCGCTACGCCCAGCTTGGTGCGCAGGTGGCCGTGCTCGGGCGCCGCGAGCAGCCGCTGCAGGACGTCGTGGCCGAGATCACCGCGGCCGGGGGCAAGGCCGCGTGGGCCAGCGCCGACGTACGCGAGCGCGGCAGCGTCGACGCGGCGCTCGATCATCTGGAGGCCGAGCTCGGTCCGCTCACCGACGCGGTCAACAACGCGGCCGGCAACTTCCTGTGCGCGAGCGAGGATCTCTCGCCCGGCGGCTTCGATGCCGTGGTCAAGATCGTCTTGTACGGCACCTTCAACGTGACGCAGGCGCTCGGCCAGCGCTGGATCGAGCGAGGCCCCAACTCGGAGGCCAAGCTGCCCGGCTACAGCGTGCTCTCGATCGTGACCACCTACGCATGGATGGGCTCGGCGTTCGTCCTGCCGTCGGCCTGTGCCAAGGCCGGCGTGCTCGCGCTGACCCGCTCGCTCGCGACCGAGTGGGCCTGCTACGGCGTGCGGCTCAACGCGATCGCACCGGGTCCGTTCCCGACCGAGGGCGCGTTCTCGCGATTGATGATTCCCGGCAGCGAGGCGCTCGGGAAGCAGCGAGTCCCGCTCGGCCGCTACGGCGAGCCGCACGAGCTCGCCGACCTCGCGGTGTACCTGACCGCGGCGCCGTTCGTGACCGGCGACTGCGTGACGATCGACGGCGGCGAGTGGCTCAAGGTCGGGCAGGAGTTCGCGTCGATCACCGATCACCCGCGCGCGCAGGTCAAGCAGGCGCTCTCGGGCATCCGCGCGCAGACCCACAAGCCGAAGGGCTGAGCGGTGGACGATCTCGACCGTGCGGCGATCCTCGCCCGACGACAACACTTCATCGCGCTGGCGCTGACGGGGCTCAGCTCGGGCTGTCGGCCGAGCGCTCCGCCTGACAGCTTCCCCGAGCCGGCGATCGAAGAGCCGAGCGACTGTCTGCACGAGCTCGCCGACCTGCCCGATCCCGCCCAGGTCGATCCGTCCGCACGTGCCGAGCTTGCCCAAGCTTACCAGGCACGGGGCGAGGAGGCGCTGCGCAGCCCATGCCTGACGGTCGCGTTCGAGGCGTTGCGCATCGCTCACGAGCTCGTCCCCGACCAGAGGGGCACCATCTACTTTGCAGGGGAATTCGCCTACAGGGTCGGTGATCATCGAACTGCGTACGCGGCTCTGAGCTATTTCGTCGCGCACGCCAACACGTTTCGCATGCCGCGGGCCGGCTACGAGCGAAAGGCGAGGCAGATGCTGCGCTCGATCGAGGACGGCCTCGGCTGGGAAGAGCGGCGGCCCAAGCCGCG
>DATLLB010000405.1:0-15143 GCA_035538075.1 Enhygromyxa sp. | reverse complement strand
GCCGTTGTCCTCGGCCAGCGCACGATCGGTCTGCGGGTCGCCGGTCGCCGGGCCCCGCGAGGCGTTGTCGTCGTCGCCCTCGTCGCCGGGCGGCGAGAAGGTCGGCGAGTCGTCGACATCGACCTTCGTGCCCTTGGCCGTCGACTCGAACAGCCCGTCCTGCTGCGTCATCGAGATGCTGATCGACGCGCGCAGCGGAACTCCGGTGGTGGAGAAGAAGTTGAGGGTCTCCTTGTACGAGCTGAAGATCCCCTTGAAGCGATAGGTACCCCACGAGAACTCGACGACGGGCGCGATCTTCTTCCCGCCCTCCTCGACCGGCTTCATCAGCGCCTGCAGCTTCTCGGTCTGGATGCGCACGTCCTCGCCGCTGAGCGTCGTGTCGAACGTGAGCTCCATCGACAGCTTGCCCGACGACTTGCTGACCTGCTGCTTGTTCTCGGTGGAGTTGCCCTCCTCCTTGATGTTGTTGGTGACCGTGTACTCGAGCGAGTCCGGGTTGAAGTTGACCGGAATCTCCTCGCCCGGCGCACCGGGGCCGATGCTCTGGAACTTGGCCCGAGTGATCTGCTCCGGGGTCGCGTGACCACGCTGATTTTGTGCGCTCATCCGGCACCTCCGGACTCCACGAGCCAGAGGCCCTCGTGCACGAGGTGCAGCTCCTCGACTGCGATCTGATCGCTGGCCGCGTCGAGATCGGGCGCCTTGAACTTGGTCGGCAGGCAGCGCTCGAGCTTCCACACGAAGCGCGGCGGACTGCGATCGGGATCGCCAGGGCCGAGGATCGTGATCTCGACGTCGAGCCGGTACGCGAAGGATCCGCCCGCGACCTTGTAGAACCACTTCCACAGGTCCCAGTTGCTGGTCAGCCCGCGCTTGAGCGCGACCTCGGCGAAGGTCACCGGCCCGACCCGCTGCGCCGGTCCGTAGTTGCGACCGCCCTCCTTGATGACCTCGGGTTCCATCGTCGCCTCGAGCCCGCTGCACTCGGAGAACGCCCCGCGGGCCAGCGACACGCGGCTGCCCTGCTGCAGGAAGTTGACCTGGAAGCGGAAGCCGGCGAACGGCGACTCGGCCTCGGGGGTGAACACGCTCACGGCAGCACCTCCGCCGACTCGGACACGACCGTCACTTCACGATTCTCGGAGAGCGCCAGCGACACGCGAATCAGCTCGAGCGGCGCGACCGGGCGATAGCTGACCTCGGCGATCAGCCGGCCGCCATCGATGTCGCGCTGACTCATCGTGCTTCGATCGCAGCGCACGTTGAACGCTTGCGTCGGGTTGTCGCCGCGCAGCGCCCCATTGCGGTACAGCGCGAGGCCGACCCCTTCGAGCTGGCGACGAACGTCGCTCCACGTCTGCTCGTTGGAGCTCTCGAACACGAACAGCTCGCCGGCCTGCTCGAGCGCCCGAATCCAGACCGCGTGCAGGCGCTGGATGTTGGCGAGCTGGAACGCGGGCGAGGTCGTGGTCGTCACGTCCGACAGCACCTCGAAGCGGTTGGGCGCGGGGCCGATCAGCGAGACACGCTCGATCAGCGGCGCCTCGTCGGCGACCGGCCGACGCTGCTGCTGCGCCCGCGACAGCTTGGGCTCGAAGCGATTGATCTCGTACAGCTGCCGTCCGCCCACGCTGCGAAAGGCCCCGGCCAGCAGCGTCCCGCGGGCGATGACCCCGGCCAGCACGCCGTCGCCCGGCTCGAGCCCCTCGGGCAGCCCCTGCGAGCCGTTCCAGCCGATCCACGGATAGACGAGCTGCAGGAATCGGCCGCGATCGTCATCGTCCTGCGGTCCGCCGGGCGCGACCTCGCCGATGACCTCCCACTCGAGCAGCGCGCCGATCGGATCACGATTGGCCCGCGAGCCGAGCGTCGGCAGCGGCAGCGCGGCCACGAACTGCACGTCGCGGCGGTGGCGAGCCAAGAACCCGCTCACCGAGTGGACCGCGTCGCGCCAGACCGCGTACTCGTCATCGTCGCAGCGGTTGATCGTGATCGGCGGCCGCCGGACCTGCTCGGGTCGGGGCTCGAGATAGTCCGCGCACTCGAAGAACTCCGCGCGCTCGAGCGGCGGCGGCTCGATTGGCGTCAACCACTCCGGGACCCGGCCGACCAGCCACGGCAGATCCGGGATGCACAGCATCGCGACGTTATCGAGCCCGTGCAGCAGCCCGATCCCGCGCCACTGGCTGCGGTCGACGGGCTCGACCGCGACCACGTCGCCCGCGAGCTCGGGCAGCAGCTGATGCAGCGCCTCCAGCCGCCGCTCCGCCGTCGAGCGCAGGTACAGGTCCGCCGGGTGCTCGATCGGAATCACGACGCAGTGGCGACCGCCCTGGGCGAAGAACGAGCGGACCGCCGCCGCGAGATAGCCCGGCTGGCGCGGCTGCGGCACGTCGTCGCTGACCTGGCCCGAGCGCACGTCGAAGATGTGCTCGAACATCGGCCAGTCCTCGATCGGGATCGGCAGATGATCGAGCCCATCCGATGGCGGATCGAGCTCGAGCTCCTCCGTCGTCGGCTGCCCCGGAGCGTCGATCCAACCCTCCTGCCGCAACCACTGCATGACCGACGACGGCAGCCGATTCGCACGGCGTCGCGTGAATCCGAGGAAGCACGCGATGTCCATGCGATTGCGCCAGTGCTGGACCGGCGCAACCCAAGGCTCGAACTGTAGACCACGAAGCATCGAAGTCGTCGCTCGCTGTTAGGCGATCAGTTCGTGCCGTCCAGCTTGATGCCCTGCGCCGCGAGGGTGATCTCCTCCATCGCCACGTCGCCGCCGCCCTTTCCGGCGAAGGTCGGGCCCGTGTACTTGAGCGGGATGCAGTTGTAGAGCGTCCAGGACTGGACCTTGTTGCCGGCCTCGTCGTTCATCGTGATGACGACGTTGCGCTGCTCGCCGACGCTCGCGGTGCGGGTCTTCTCGATCCACTGCCACAAGTCCTTGGAGCTGACGACCCCACGCTTGAGCGTGACGTCGTTGGTCTTGTGCAGACCCGGGATCTTGCGGACGTGCATCTCGCGGTCGTTGCCGTTGCGATACTCGGCCACGGTGAACTCGGTCCCGAGCCCGGACACGTCCGAGAAACCACCCAGCGCGGTCGAGGCGTCGACTCCCGGAGACTTGAGATCGACGGTGAAGTTGTAGTTGCAGTACGGTGACGTGCGCTCAGCCATGGTCTACCTCACGAGTTCGAAGTGGCCGTTTTCTGGCCGATCCTGAAGATGACGAATTCGGCGGGGTAGACGATGGCCATCCCCACTTCACAGATCAGGCGGCCGTTGTCGATGTCGCTCTGCGTCATCGTCATGCGACCGCACCTCACGAAGAATGCCTCGTCCTGCGTGCGCCCGAGCAGCGCCCCGTTGGTCCACTCGTTGTAGAGGAAGTCGGAGACGGTTGCGGTCACCCGATCCCACAGCTGCTCGTTGTTGGGCTCGAACACGACCCACTGGGTCCCGTTGTCGAGCGTCGACGAGATGTAGTTGAAGTAGCGCCGGATGTTGACGTACTTGAACTCGGGATCCGAGCTGGCCAGGCGTGCGCCCCAGACCCGGTGGCCACGGCCCCGGAAGCTCCGCAGCACGTTGATGCCCTCGGGGTTGAGGACCTCCTGCTGGCCCATCGTCACGTTCGACTCGAAGCGCAGCGCACCGATGACGACCTCGTTCGCGGGCGCCTTGTGGACGCCCCGCTCGGCGTCGTTGCGGGCATAGATGCCGCAGATGTGACCCGACGGCGGCACCGCCAGCTCGAGCGGCCGCGAGCTGTCGCCCGGTCGCGCGTCGGGATTCGAGACGACGATCCACGGGTGGTAGAGCGCCGCGTGATCGCTGTCCATCGTCGCCCGGATGTTGCGGATCTGGCCGACCGTCTGCGCAGCCGGCCCGTCGAGCACCGCGATGCGATAGGCCCCGCGGGCCTCGGCGTTGGCGACGAGCTCGGTCCGGATCGCCTGGGCGACCGTCGACTCGCTCGAGCCCGGCGCGGCAATGATCGAGATGCCGTCGATGGCGTCGAGCGCCTCCAGCCCCTCGCGATAGCGCTCCGAGCCCGGATCCCCGCCATCGCTGCCGAGCCCGAGCGGGAACACGGCGCGGCCCGTGGAATCGGCTCCGGTCGTCAGCCCGGTGCGGAGCGCGAAGGGGGTCGGCTCTCCGACGAACACCATCGCGACCAGGTTCTCGAGCTGCTCGGCCCGCCGCGGCGGCACCATGCCGAGCACGTGGCCGATGTAGTTCGGGTGCAGCGAGCTCACGCCCAGCCCGCCGAACAGCTGCCGGTAGCTGTCCGCGTCCTCGACCTCGACGTTGAAGGTGATGACCTCGAGGCCTTGGCTGCCGGCGGTGATGATGGCCGAGAGCGCGGTCGCTACGGCGCTGGCGTTGTGCCAGGTCGAGTCGACCGCGCTGCCCTGCTTGACGTAGTACGTCGAGGTGCTCGACCCGGCCGGGGTCCCGGTGTGATTCGCGGTGAAGCCCAGGACCGCCATCGCCGTGCCGCCGATCGTGATCGTGGCCGAGGTCCCCGTCGCCACGGTCACGAACGTGAGCGGATCGCTCGCGTCGACGGCCGCGAGGGCCAGCCCCTCCGCCGTGATCTCGGCGTTGAGCACAGCCGCGATCTCGGCTGCAGTCGCGGCCGAGATGTCGTCAAAGTCGGCGGCGTTGAACGTCACCGTCGCCGTCACGGTCGCCACCTCGATCGTCAAGGTGAGCCCCGACGCCGACAGATCGAACGGCTCGGTCAGCGAGCTCGCGGCCGAGGCCGGACCCGCGGCCGCACCCGCTCCGATCGCACGGACCATGGTCCCGGCGGAGGCCCGCTCCAGCGAGCGCTGGGACGCGGGCGCCCGCGCCTCGCTGACGATCACGCGTCCGTTGCCGGCCGTGCCGGGAAAGCGAGCCTCGAAGCGCGCGCTCGGTGTGGTGCCGTTGCCGGTCAGCCACGTCGCGGTTCCGGTGCTGGTGATCTGCACCGCCCGCGCTTCGTCGGTGTCGTTGGTCAGCTCCATCACCCGCGCGACGTACAGGCGTCGGCCGCCGTTGGCGAAGAAGCCACGCACGGCGTGCGCGAGGTAGTTGGGAGTCGAACCGATCGGACTGGTCGAGCCATAGAGGCGCTCGAAGTCACCGACGCTCGTGATGAGCTCGGGCGTGATCAGGTCCAGCTCCGCTGCGGACAACAGCTCGGACTGGCTGGCCACCGGTCCGCGACGTGTCCGGCCGACGAAGGCGGTCGTGCTGGTGCTCGCGCCTTCCAGCGGCTTCGGCCGGAAGCTGGTTTCTTCGACGTAGACGGCTGGCGCCAAGTATTCGGGCATCGTTGTACTTCCCTTGCGTGTTCAGGACAGCGTCGGACAGATCGGTCGACACATCAGAGGTTTACGGAAATGGGTCCGGCGTGGACGTCACCGCCGACGGACAGGGTGATCTCCAGTGAGTTGCCAGGTGCGACGGCGGTCGCGAAGAAGTCGTCCGGATTCGGAAGACCTCCGACCGGCATCGTCATCGGCACCACTTCGAGGGTCGCGTCGATGTTGCTGAGGATGACGTCCTCGTCCTCCTCCACGCCCCAGACCTGACCACTCAGGCCGACGACGGGGACGCTCGCTTCACCGACGTGGCGGGCGCTGAAGTGGATCCACCGCCCGTGCGCGGTCGGGCTGCGGCGCTCGAGCTCGCGCGCCTGCGGGTCGGCGATGACGCTCATGCCCCAGCCGAGGATCTCGCGCTCGCCCGCGGGATCCTGGACGACACGCAGCAGCGCAGCCGTGACCGGATCCTCGCTCGCACCCGCGAGCAGTCGAACGCGAACCATCGCCCAGTTGCGCGACCGCGAGGCCCGTGGCGAGCGCAGCAGCGGCACCGCGATCGGCTCGAACACCGAGTCGGGCAGCGCCTTGTTGGTCGTGCGCGGCAGATCCACGGAGAAGCGCCGCGGCAGGTAGATCCCGCTCGGGTCGCGGACCTCGAGCTCGACCGTGACATCGCCCAGCGGTGGCGTCGACGGTGCCGCGAGGAACGACGCGACGTAGTCCTCGAGCCCCGGCGCGCCGACGATGACGTGGATGTTGCGACGATTCGGCTGGACGACGACCGGCGCACTGTCGGCCACCCCACGCACGTGCAGCGGCGCACGGATCGGCACGCCGGTCGCGATGTCCTCGAACTGGATGCCCGCCAACACGCGACTCTCGATCACGAACGAGGCCATCCGCTAAATCTCCTCGTCGGAGACCTCGATGCGCCGCGCAATCACGGGCGTATCGACGTCGGGTACTTCGGTGGCCTCCATCGAGACCACGCGAGCCACGTAGCTGTAGCTGAGGCGGTAGTTGGGCTGCAGGCTGTCCCACAGCCGCAGCATGTCTTCGTTGCTCAACTCCTCGGACGTGAGGTGCACGACCTCGTCGGGGTGCCACATGCCGTCGGGACTAAGAAACGACGCGTCGAGGATCGACGCGTCCTGCAGCGTTCGCATCGCCCACCCCATCAGACGATGCTCGACGTCCGCGGTGTCGGCCCACGACGTCAGCAGGTAGTGGAGATCGACGTGCAGCGGGACCGACGAGCGCTGCCCGTTGCGCGAGCGATTGCGCATCTGCTCGTTGACCGACACGCGATACAGCCACAGCGTGATCGTGTTGTTGTACGAGACGTTCTCGCCCGCGAGCTCGCCGCTGGAGACCAGCTCGATGCTCGCGGTGAGATCGTCGCGCAACAACGATCCGGGCGGCCCACCCGGCATCGGCTCCACGTCCCATCGTGCGTTCAAGAACGCCACGATCGACTGGCCCACGGAGCGGATGCCTGTGAATGCGGCCATTGCTGGAAGCCTGAGCGCGAGCGGTCAGAAGCCGAGCTTCGAGATGAGTTTCGAGAAGCCGGGCTTCTTGATTGGCTTCACCTTGCGCAGGATGTAGCCGACGCCCTGAACGAGCACGGCCTCACCCTTGCGACGAGTGTTCTGGACGATGATGCTGCGGATCGGACCGTAGCGATCCGGCACCTCGAACACCTCCGTGGGCCCGTGGCCCATGCCCAGCTCGAGCACGCGCTTGCCCTCGAACCGCGCGAACACCCGGTACGGCTGGGTCGACTTGCGGTGAACGAACACGGCGACGTGAGTGGCGAAGAAGTGCCGCTCTGCCGCACCGAGCTCGATCGCTCCGCCGGCCACGACCTGCACGAACGGATCCTCTGGTCCCTTCACCGGGCCGAGCGCCTTCTTCGGATCGTCTCCGCAGTCGGGCTCGTAGGCGACGACCCGCTCCATCCACTTCAGCGACTTCGGATCGGGCAGCGGCTGCGCCGGCACGATGACCTCGCCGTCGTAGATCACCGTCACCTCCGGGCGCCCACCCGTCAGCTCGAAGCTCCGTGTGTACGACCCGTCGAGCTGATTCACGACGTCGGTGATCGGCTTGGCATCGCGGGTCTTGATCTCGAGCAGCGGCGACACGCTGGGCTCGAAGATCACCGGGTTGCCGTTGACGTCCCGCGGTCGCACGTGGACGGTCAGCTGCCCGCTCGCGTCGAGCGTGTACGTGACGATCGTCTGGCTCGGATCCGGGAACGCCTCGACGTTCGCCACCACCGCGCGCTCGCGTCGGTACGGGACGCCGTCCACGACGCCCGTGGCCACGACGTGTGCCGTGTACACGCCGCCGAAATCGGCGTGGAGCAGCTTGGCCCGGTACTCGCCCGGCGGGCCCTCGTGAAAGACCAGCTCGCGCCGCGAGCGAGAGACCTGGATCGGTCCATGCTCGAGCGCGATCGCCTGGCCCTTGATCGCCCACGGCCCCAGCTGATCGGCGCTCTTCTGCTCACCGCGCACCCGCTCGAGCAGCTTGGGATCGACGGACGCCCCGGCGAGGATGCTCCCGTAGTCGGCCGTCGGTCCGTTGACGGTTGCGACCACCCGTGCCCCGCTCACCGGCGCACCGTGGGCCTGCAGACGCATCACCAGATCGATCGGCTGGCCGGTCCCGAAGCGCTTCTCCGTCGCGCCGCCCACCAGCCGCAGCCCCGAGCGGTTGATGATGCTGAACTTGTAGCGCTCGGTCTGCTCGGCCTTGCGCTCGATCACGATCGGCGCACGAAGCCGCAGCTCGAGCCGCCAGTTCCCGTAGCGCGAGCCCTTCTCGTCGCCCGCGAGCGCAGCCCTCGAGATGTACGCGTGCGAGGAGCTGGACAGCGCGCGGAACCGAAAGTCCTTGTGCTCCATCAGCTCGCCTTGCTCGAACCGCTCGCATCGCGGCGAGATCAAGGTGAGGTGGACCCGGTCGGCGTCGGGCGAGTTCCAGTCGACGAAGATCCCGACCCCGCTGTCGTACGGCGAGACGTGGAATTGGTGGACCGCGACCGGCGAGGTCGAGGTGAGCGTGCCGGCCGGATCGAAGGTCGGCGTCAGCCCCAGCGAGACCGCCAGCGCGTCGAGGAAGGTGTCGGTCAGATCCTTCTCGAAGCCGTCGCTGACCGCCGCCGCGACGTACTGACTCTCGTTGGTGCCCGGCGACTCGAACGCGTTGGCGGCGAGATCCTGCAGGAGGCTGACCGCCGTTCCGCCGGCCGCGGTCGTGTAGCCGATCGCGTAGAGGCGAACCTGCTTGGGGATGAAGTCGCCGACCGTGTCGGGCAGGTAGAACTGGTTGGGATGCACCGTGCCCGCGTTGTGGGCCCCGTCGGTCATCAGCACCATCCAGCGACGATGGGCGTCGCTGATCGGCTCGAACATGCCAGTGGACGCCGCGGTCGTGCCCATCGCCACGCCGATCCCCTCGCCCATCGGCGTCAGGCCAGCGCCCTCGATCGCACCGCCAGCGAGGTCGAGCTGCGCATTGATTTGGCCAGGCAACGCCGCCGACACATTGGCGCTCGGCACCAACGTGCCGGCCCGCGCGTGCCATCCCGGCGTCTTGTTGAGGACGTCCGGGAACACGGCGACGCCCAACCTGCCGACGCCGCCTGCTTCATCCCGGCAAAACTCGTTGTACCCGAACGCCATGTGGCCCGCGGCCGTCACGAGATTGTCCCACCGCCGCCGATCGGCAGGAGTCATGCCGGTCGAGTTGCCGTACCCCCACCCGTCCGGACGCAGCAGCATGCTGCCCGACGCGTCGAGCACGAGGACGGTGTCGGCGATGCCGACGAACGTGGTCTCGGCGCTGACCGTAATCCGTGCGTTGTGGTAGTCGCCGATCAACTCGGTGCTCGGCGTCGGATCGTCGGACTCGATGTCGACGATCAACCCGGACAAGCCGTCAGCCGCCGTGTAACCCAGCGGGATCGAGCCCGAGCTCGCAGCCGGGATCGTGACGCTCGACACGTGGACGCTGTCCGACATGTCGCTCTCGGTCGTGGTCGTGGCCGTGATATCGAGGTCGCCCGTACCGAAATTGCACACGCCCGGCACCGTCCCGGCCGGCGTCGTGGTCGAGTTCGGCGTGAACGAGCCGCTGAAGTTGATCGTCGCGCTCGTGCTGGGAACGTGGATCCACGGGATCTTGACGTCCTCGGCGGTATCGCTTGCGGCCTCGGAGACCGCGAACGTCACCCACAGCTGGATGTCGCTCTTGATCACCAGAAACCACGTCGAGTTGATCGCATCGTCGGGTGGCGGCGCGGTGACCGTGAGGGTCAGCGGCAGCACGTTGCCAAATGTCCCCTCGAGCGACCCGCCCGTGAACGTCGCGTAGCCGCCCTCGACCGTCTTGATGAGCTCGTCGTTGCCGACCGGCAGCCAGACGCTGCTCGGGGGGAACACAGCGGAGTCGTTGAGCGTCACTCCGCCGACGCCGATCTCGCGAGCCGCCACCAAGGTTACCCTGGTGTTGACCAAGCTCGAGGACGGCGCTCCACCACCGGTGTTGGGATCACCGAGAAACGCGACGCGCAGGTGGATGATCCCGTTGGTCTCGACCCGAAACGGCAACAGCCGGTCGCCGGGAGCGTTGGGCACCGTGCCGGGCACGAACGCGACGACGCCTGCGGCTGCAGTTGCGGCCTGACTCGACGAGACGAAGAGGTCGTCGGTCAGGCTGCCCGAAATCGCGGGAATTCCCAGTGGCGTTCTCGGGGTCCCATCGCGGGGGTCCGAACTGGGGCTGTTGATTCGGGGATAGAGCGTTGCGGACATGATGGTAGCGAACCGACGGGCGAATCAGGGACGTAACAACAGCAACAGCAGCAACTCAGCGCGAGGTGCTTGTAACAGATGTGGCCGAACCAGATCGAGTGGAATGATGCCACGCACGAACCTCGCGAAGCCTTCGAACACCTTCGATCACCGTTCCGCGTGCGACCGTGGATCGCTCGTAGACCAATACAGCGCCCCGCCAAAGTCCTATTTGGCCATATTTGCCCCGATCGCAATTGGCGGTTTGGAGCGTCCGAAAAGTCACATCGCGATGTGGAGAGATCCCCGATCGAGCACCAAACGTCGCGAAAAAGTGAACAGATTATTATGTATGCAAGATCGCCAGCGAATCATGATCGGTGGTACAATGGGGCGCTTTCGTACCCTCATGTGAAACCGGCCCAACGGCTGGGAATCGGAGCCGGCCTCTCGGCCGGGTGTGCAGATTCTGTAACACGCTCGAAGTCGAGCCGCGCCGCAATCACGGGCTCTCTCGGTCATCAATCCGTATCTTTGATTTGACAATATGCACACGACAATCGTCAGTCCGCGTCGAGCTTGCCCAGCAACTCCTCGTAGATGCGCCTGCGATCCGGTCGAGCCTTGCCCGCGGCGCGACGCAGCAGCGGCTCCGCTGCAGGCCCCCACACCAGCAACGCACGCTCGGCCGCGTCGCGGAGCTTGTTGTCGCGATCGGTGAGGTACTCGAGCACGCGCGTGAAGCCTGGTTCGTAGCGCCCATGGGCGATGGCCGCGAGCAGCGAGGCGATCACGTCGCGGCGGGTCTCGATCTCCAGCATGCCCACCGCCGCGGCGAGCCTGCGCTCGTGCGTGACGACCTTGCGAAGCGCCCGAAAAGCGGCGCTGCGGACTCGCGGGCGACGATCGGTCGCGAACGAGACCAGCGCATCACCAGCCTCGCCACCGAGCTCGGCGAGGCGATGGATCGCTCGCACCGCGAGCCCGAGGTCGACGTCGCGCTCGCCGAGCAAGGCGACGAGCGCATCGAGCTGCTTGCCTTCGATCGGATCGACGACGCTCGCCCGCTCGCGCGCAGCCTCGTCGACGACGATCAAGTGCGCGACCTCGTCGGGCGCCTGCGCGGCGACCAGCTCAATCAGCTCGCGCAGCGCGACCGATCGGCCCGGGCGCAGAATTCGAAGCATGACATGGTCACCACGCTCGGCTCGCGCGCGCACGATCGGGAGCAAGAGCTCCTGATCGAGGGCTCGCAACAATTCCTCGGCCTCCGGCTCGCCCCGATCCCACGCGCTGACCCAGCCCGGCAGAAATCGCCGACGCTGCTGCACGTCGAGCGCGTCGAACAGCGGCTGGGTGCGAGCCCAGGGTCCAGCCGGCCACGCGTCGAGTCGCGCGGCGAGCTGGGCGAGCGCTGCGTGGGACAGATCGATCTCACCGCGGAGATAGCTCGCGAGCACGCGGTCCCAGCTATCGGCGATCAGCTGGGCGGCCGGCCAGCGCATGATCGACTCGGCCGCCTGCTCGCGCGACGCTCGAGGCTGACGGCCCTTGGCGCCCGTGCCCTCCACGATCTCGAGCAGGCCGAGCAGATCGGCGCGCGAGCTGGGCACCGACACGCGGCGCCGCTCGAAGTACGCGGGCCAAGGCCACGGTGCGATCGCAAGCAGCTCGAGCGGACGCACCTGCAGCTGCTCGTCCAGCCAGCGCTCGGCCGCGCGCTCATCCATCCGATACCAGTCCCGCGCACCCTCGCGTAGGTGTTTCAGCGCGGCGAGGGTGTCCGCGTCGAGGCGCTCGGATTCGTCGGGTTGTTCGACCGGAATCGCCAGCGCGGCGGTCAGCAAGGCATGACTCTCGCGCGCGAGGTTGGGCCCGATTCGGCAGTCGCCGAGACAGCGCGCGAGGTCGGCGTGATCACGCACTGCGCCGAGCATGCCGAGCAGCTGATAGCGGCGCAGTCCGCTGACGTCGGGCGCGGACGGCAGCGCGCGCAGCAGCACGATCGCGCGAGCTCGCAGCGCGGCTGCGCTGCCGGGCTCGGCCACGCGCTGCTCGAGGAACCCGACGACGCGCTCGGCCCGAATCGTCGCGCGCGTCCGCTCGGCGTGCTCGAGCAAGACCGGAACGTGGATGCGGTGCTCGGGCCCGCACAGCTTCAGCAGGATCTCCAGCACTGCGAGCCGGGCGGGCTCGGGCGGCGCCTGATCAGCCGAGATCCAGCGGAGCCACTCGGCGAACGCTCGCCGAATCAGCGAGAACAGCTCCGGCTCCTCGAGCTCGCTGCGCTGCTCGATCAACGCGAGCGCGACCGCGGGCGAGAACCCTTCGAGACGCAGGCGCTCGAACGGATCGGTCCGAGCCTCGCTCGTGCGCAGCCGCGAGCGGTGCAGCGCGGCCGCCAAGTCCAGCGCGCTGCCGTCGGCGAGCGCGACCTGGCCCGCGAGCGCCTCGTCGATCAGCTCGCGGTGGGCCGGATGCGACGAGCGGGCCAGGCGAATCGCGGCCCGCATCGTCAGCGCGCCGCCGATCGCCTCGCGCAGCAGCTCGCGCGCGCGACGATCGTCGGCATGCGCGAGCGCGTCGACGAGCGCCGCCAAGGTTCCGCGACCCGCGACGCTGCGCAGCGCGTGGCCCAGATCGGCTCGAAAGCCCGCGTTGTCGTGCGTCGCGAGCCAACCGACCAGCGCCGGAATGCAGCGACCGCTCCCGATCACCGCGAGCGTGAGCGCAGCCTCGCGCTTGATCAACATCTCGGATCGGCCGAGCGCGGCGATCACCAGCGGCTCGGCCCAGCGCGCGCTCGAGCTGCGGATCCCGAGCAAGGCCTGCCGGACGATCTTCGCCTCCTCGGCCGCCGCGAGCCGACCGATCGAGAGCGTGAGCCCGTGCTCGTCCGACGCGCTGGCGAGGATCGCCTCGAGCGCGACCCGCTTGATCTCGACGCTGCCGTGCCGCCAGTAGCGTTGGATCTTGCGGAGCGACGCACCGACCGGCTGCTTGCGTGCGATGGTCTCGAGCAGCGCGACGCAGATGGCCTCCGCGGGCTCCTCTCGCAGCCAGTCGATGGCCAGGCCCAGCAGCAGCGCGTCGCCGGTCTCGGGGGCGTCTTCGATCCACTGGCGAACGCGACGGCCATCGGCGATCAGGTGGCGACCGTAGCGATAGATGAGCTGCTCGAGCTCGGGCATGCGCACGCGCTTGATCGTGAAGTCGCCAGCCAGCGCAGCGCTCACGTACTCGCTGAACACGACCCGAAACAGCCGCGTGACCTCGGGCAACAGCTCGGGTTTGCCGGCCTCGCACAGCAGCTGCAATGCCGCGAGCGGCACGATGCCGTCTCCGATGCCGAGCTCGACCAGCAGCTGCGCCGCGGTGCCGTCGCGCGCGGACAGGCGCGTCGAGTCGAGCAGCCCGGCGGCCGTGGGCCCGATCTGCTGGCTGAGCTCGCGGAGCAGCGCGCGACGATCGGAGCTCAGCGCCCAAAGGGTCCGCATCGCCGCAGCGCGCAGCGCCGTCGGACAGCGACGGTCCGCAACCAGCTCGCGCAGCGGCGCGACCGAACGCTCGGTGCCCTTGGCGTACAGCGCCGTGATCACGTGCTCGGGCAGCTGCGACCACCAGACCAGCAGCGCCTCCTCGTCGGCAAACTCGGGCGAGCGCCCGGCCGCGTCGAGCAGCGCCGCGGCGATGCGAAGATCGGTGGTCGCACGCAGCTGCGTGGCCAGCAGCACGTGGGCGTCGGTGTCGACGCTGGCGACCAGGATCGCCGCGCGATGAATCCAGCGACGGTCATCGGCGGGCAGCCGCGCGAGCTGGTCGAGCAGCGCGTTGCGAGCCACGTACGCGACCCGGACGAGCTCATCGCCCGTCCACTCGGGGTTGCTGTCGTAGGCGCCGAGCAGCGCCGGAATCTCGGCGTCGTGAATGAAGACGCCGCGCCGATGGGCCGCCAGGATGAAGCTGCGCACGCTCGGCCCGAACAGCAGCGGATCGGCGTCCGCGAGGCGAAGCACCGCCTCGAGGTCGCCGTCTTCGGCCAGCTCGCCGAGCCAACGCAGCACATTCGCGCGACGCTTGGGAGCGCGCGACGAATCGAGCACGAAATCGACGAGCAGCTCGCGCTCGCCCAGATCCACCGCCATTCGAGCGCAGATCTCGTGGACGTGATCGTCATCGATCCCGTCCGCGATCAACGATCGTCGATCGGCCTCGAGCGCGGGGGCGAGCGGGTACCCCGCGTGGGTGCGCAAGACCTCCAGCGCCGCTCGGCGCAGGCCCGGATCGGCATCGCGGGCGAGCTGCACCAGGCACGCGCACGCTTGCTGCGGCGTGATCGCGACGTGCTGGACCGCCGCTTCGATGCGCTCGATCGCCACGGCGCGAAGTCGGGGATCCGCGGCGCGAGCCATGCGGTCGAGCAAACACAGCGGCGCGGCAGCGTCGAGCAGCGCGCTCGGCCACTCGCCGAGCGTGCGCAGGATCCAGGCGTCATCGATGACGGCGAGCTCGGCCGGATCTTCGCTGACGCTCAGCTGCACCCGCATCCACGCGGCCCGCAGCGCTGGATCCAGCGCTGCGAGATCGTCGGGCAATTGCGGTCGGTGGTGAACCAGCTCGAGCGCGAGCCGGGCGAGCGCGAGCACGGTCTCGGCTGCGTGCCCGCTCACCCGCCGCGGCAGCGCGGCCGCGAGCGCCTCCAGCCGCTCGGGCGCATTGCAGCTCGGCAGCGCGGCGACGATCGCTTCGATCCTCGCCAGCGCATCCGCAGCATTCTGGGCGTCGACTCGCGCCAGGGTCTCGACCAGATCGTCCCGCATCGTGACGGGCAGGATCGGTACGAGCGCGCGGAGCCGTCAATGGTCTCGTGAGCGCCCTCCGATCACTTGCAGCAGACCGAACCCTCGATCGCGATCGGGCCGTCGGCATCGGCGATGATCGATCCGATGGGCGGCTCACCGCTTTCGGGGCAGAGATAGTCCGGTTTGTGGATTGCGCCGTCGCCAATGTCACCCACCAC
>DATLLB010000404.1:0-3140 GCA_035538075.1 Enhygromyxa sp. | reverse complement strand
CGAGGTCGAGATCACGCCCGAGATGATCCCGAGCGTGACCGCCTCGGTGGTGCTGTCGAAGCCACGCCACCTTGCACGTGCAGGTCGTGGGTCTGCGCCCGACCCTCGCGCTCGATCACCAGGAACCCGCGCGCCTCGTCGAACGGCGAGCGGACCAGGATCTTGGCCTTGTCGCCGGGCTGGTAGTCCTCCTTGTCGGGCACCAGGTCGACGCGCTTTTGGTCCTCGTCCCAGACCACCGCGTCCTTGCCGTGCACGAAGATCTGGATGGTCGAGCGGTTCTCGCGACCCTCGGCGTCACGCAGCGTGGCGACGACGTCGTGGGTGCCGGCCTTGCCGACCACGACCTCGCACGCGACCGGCGAGCTGTCCGAGCGCAGCTCGCAGGAGCTGGTCTCGATCTCCTTGGTCTCGTAGTCGAAGCCCCAGACGCCGTCCTTCTGCACGGCCTTGCGCGTGGTCTCCTTGCGAATCGCCTTCAGCGAGACATCGACGCCGGTGATGCGCTTGCCGTCGACGTCGACGACGACCGCCTCGACCCGCGTGCGCTCGTTTTCTTTGAGAACTGACCGCTCGCTGCGAAGCCCGACGTAGTACGCGGCCGGGTGCACGACGAAGCTGCCGCTGCCGGCGATCGCCTGGCGGTTCTCGTCGACCACCGTCGCCGCGATCGAGAACGTCGCGGCCTGCGGCAGCGGCTCCTTCTCCGGCTCGGTGCTGGGCGGCGGCGGCTCGATGCCGGGGACCACCTTCTTGGGCTCGACCTGCGCGAGCGCGTGCGTGACCTTCAAGATGCCCTTGCGATCGAGCGCGAGCGTCTTGCCCTCGATGTTCTCGACCGGGCTCCAATTGCCGCCCCAGTAGCCATACATCCCCCAGCGGTGGCCGGGCGAGGCCGAGAAGTGGAAGCCCGACAGACCCTCGGCCGGCGGCCGGAAGTCGGTCGCCTGCCGGGTCAGCGTGTAGCTGGCCTGCGCGCCGATCATCGGCGCGCCGTAGAGGTAGCGGCCGCGGATCTCGACCTCGAGCTCGTCGCCGAAGTAGAGCGGCTTGGAGTCGTTGCGCGCGACCTCGACCTCGAACTCCGGCGTGCGGAATTCCTCGACCGCGAAGCCGTGCCAGAAGCTGCGGCTCGAGCCGAACAGCGGGTTGTGGGTGAGCTCGAACGAGTAGGTTCCGGTGTCGCCGTTCTCGTCGGTCTCGATGTCGACCGCGAAGGTGCCGAACGGCCCGATCTTCACGGTCCCTTCTTGAACCTTCACGCCGCGCGGCGAGGTCACCGTGTACTTGCCCTCGGCGCCCGCACCCCACAGCTCGACCCGACCGTTGGGGCCCTTGGTCTCGCGCCGCAGCACGCCGACCAGGTGGACCTTCTCGCCCGGCTTGTAGGGCTGGCGCTCGGTGAAGATGAACGCGCGGACGTCCTCCTCGTAGGGGTAGCCGAGCAGGCCCGAGATCCAGCGGCCCTCGAGATCGGCCTGATCGACGGGCATGAACACCTCGTCGTCACCCTTGCGCGCGACGATCAGCGACGAGTACGCCCGCGAGTTGCCGATCTCCGGCCGCGCGATGCCGTCTTGGTTGGAGCGGCCCTTCCAGACCTCGCGCGTGGCGTTGTCGCTGAGCAGCTTGACCTCGGCGTCGGCGACCGGCTCGCCGGTCGCGAGGTCGGTCACCAACACCACGGCGTCGTCGCGATCGAAGGCCGCGGTCACGCCGAGGTTGGTCAGCTGCACGACCTGGGTGAGCCTGCGACGGTCCTCCCAGTCCCAGATCTTGTACTTCTCGGAGCGGACGAACAGATAGACAAAGGTGTCGGTGCCATCGACGAACTCGTCGACGTCGAGCTCGATGATCTGCGAGCGCTTGCGCGACTCCGAGACGTCGAGCTTCTTGGTGGCGACCGGGGTGCCCATCGCGGCCGGCCACTCGTCCTCGTAGTGGTAGCGGGCCGTGTGGTACTCGGGCAGCTCGGCGCTGTTGAACGAGGTGCCGATGATCTCGAGCTCGCGCAGGCCGGCGACCTGCAGCTTGATCGTGTGCCCGGCCTTGGCCTCGATGATCCCCGGGTTTTGCTGGCGCGGCCACACCTGGAGATCCGGATCGAGCGGCCCGAGCTTGATCTTGGTGGTGAAGGGCTTGGCCAGCTGCTGGCCGTAGACGTCCTGCAGCCCGGCGTCGACGGTGACCTCGTAGGTGGTCTCGCCGACGAACTTGCCGGTCATCGAGATCCCGTTCCAACCCTCGTGGATCTCGAGATCCTCGACCTCGGGCGTGACATGGACCTTGTCGATCACCCGCGCGTCGCGGATCTGGTTGGTGGCGTCGATCATCAGGCCGTAGCTGGCCGAGCACGGCGAGGGATCGCACTTGTGCTGCGAGAGCCGCAGCGGCGGATAGGTGCTGAACGAGAAGCTGATCGCGTCGCTGCGCTCGGGGCCCTCGCCGTAGACGCCGGCTGGGAGCTTGACCGTGTAGCGGGTGTCGGGCTCGAGCTTCTGCTTGGGTCGCAGCACCAGCACGCGCGAGCGCTCCCACTCCTGCTCGCCGCCGGTCACCCACTGATCGATCCACGGCGCGAGGTCGGGCTCCTTCCAGCGATCGGCGGGGATCAGCTCGAACGCGACCTGCTTGCCGCCGCCGCTGAGCGTGATCGCGTCGGCGACCTTCTTGGCGTCGATCGCCTGGTTGAAGCGCAGCAGCACGGGCTGATCGAGCCGCACGTGGATGTCCCAGTCGCCCGACGGGACGCTGCGCTCGAGCGCGAGCCGGGGCGTGCGGACCGTCCACGAGACATCTTTCTCGAGCTCGGTGCCGTGCACCGACTTGGTCCCGGCCGGGATCGTCACCTCGTAGGTGGTCGAGTACGGCAGCCGGCCGGTCGGATAGAACGCGACCGTGCGGGTGCCCATCCAGCGAAACTCGCCCGGCACCGCGGGCTCGATCTTCATGGGTGCCGGCTGCTGACGCAGATCCTCAATTGAGGCCAGCGGCACCATCGAGTGGTTGAACGACACGCGGATGGCCTCGACCAGGGTCTGCTCGCCATCGGGTCCGAAGCGCAGCACCTCGAGCGGACCGGTCGGTGCTTCGGTGGTGCTCGGCGACTCGGAGACCGGCGGCGGGAACGGCAGCTCGAT
>DATLLB010000403.1:0-12738 GCA_035538075.1 Enhygromyxa sp. | reverse complement strand
GGCAAGCCTCGACGTGGATGGTGATGCCGTCGGCGCCCGCGGCCGCGAACTCGCCCACGTAGCGCTCCGGCTCCACGATCATCAGGTGACAATCCATGAACTTGCGGGTCACCGGCCGCAGCGCTGCGACCACCATCGGGCCAATCGTCAAGTTCGGCACGAACCGACCGTCCATCACGTCGACGTGGATCCAGTCGGCACCACCTTCGTCGATGGCGCGGACCTCTTCGCCGAGCCGGGCAAAGTCGGCGCTGAGAATGGACGGAGCGATCGCAGGCGCGAGCATGTGTGGCGATCTATCAAAACACCGGCGATCTGACACGACACCGAGGAGCGAGCCGCGCGTGCTGTGTTCGGCTGCGGACGCGACGAGAGCTGCGGGGGCAGTGACCATGACGCGAATGTCCGCGTCGTGAAGCGCCCCATGACGCGGCGCGAGCGACCGCCCTCGGCCACTCCCGCTCGCGCGCTCGCCGAGCGCCCTCGTCGATCGCGGACCTCGATCTGTTCGGACCCACACTCGTCCCGAAGTGTGTCGCTCGACTCTGACAAGGTGATCAGGCCAGTGCGTGGGTCTGTTCGCAGTGCTCTCGGCTTGCCGAGCTTTATCGTCCCGGTGCCCGGACGGTGGTAGCTTCCAAAGCGATGAGCAAAGCCCGGCTCGAGTCAGCGAACGAGCACCGGTCGAAGCGACCGGCCTCGCCGCAGCTGACTCGCCGCCGGGTCTTCAAGATGCCGCGTGGGCTCGGCTTCTTGTTGATCCTGCTGGTGGTGTTCAGCTGCACCAGCGTGCGCTTCGAGTCCGATCCGGTGACGCCGAGCGACGCGGTCGAGCTCGGGCCCAACGAGCTCGCGCAGGCCCAGCGCGACAGCCTCCGCTACGTGTTCTATCGCGGCAACGATCTGCCGCCGCGGCCGACCGCCGCCGAGCAGCGGCGGCTCGAACGCGACCTCGCGACCGCGCCGCCGGTCGAGGTCCAGGAGCTGCGCGAGCTCTACGGCAACGACGACGAGTTGCTCGCGTACGCCACCCGCGACAGCGACAACGACGGCGTGCTCGACTTTCGCATCAGCGAGTATCGCGGCAAGTTCTTCGAGGGCGACATCGATCTCGACGGCGACGGCGTCCGCAACGTCTACGACTCGGCGCCCTACGATCCCAAGATTGGCGGGGTCGATCTCAACGGCGACCTGATCCCCGACAAGCCCGGCAGCTTCGCCGACCGCGACGGCGACGGGATCCCCGACCACCTGGACTGGTCGCGGCGCAAGCCCGAGCCGCTGTCCGAGCTGCAGACCGCGTTGTTTCGCGACTTCGGCGTGATCCTGATCGAGCGCAGCTCTCGGTTCACGCCCGAGCTGGCGCAGGCGGTCGACGACACGCTCCGCTTCGTGATCCGCGAGCGGCTGCCGACGCTGCGCACGATCGCCGTCGAGGAGCAGCTGCTGATCGATCCCGACCTCGGCGACAACGGCTTCATGCTCGGGCAGACGCAGACGCTGACGATCTGCACCAAGAGCCTGGAGGGCGCCGAGCAGATTGTGCTGCTCGGGCTGGTCATCCACGAGGTCGCGCACGCGTGGCAGCTGGCCCAGGACTTCGACGAGTCGAACCTCGCCGAAGAGAACGTCAAGATGCACTTCCCGCCCGGCCACTTCACGCGCAGCCTCGAGCGCTACGGCTGGAAGGTCGATCGCGGGACGCTCGACGAGGGCTACCGCCACCGGCTCTACTGGCCGCACTTCTACGCGACCAGCCCTCGCTACCTTTATCGCGGCTCGTCGCCGCACGAGTGGGCGGTGTGGTTCGAGGACGTGCAGGCCGAGTCGGGCCCCGAGTTCCTGCGCAACAGCCCGGCGGTGACCTGGGGCATGGTCGGCCCGTACTCGCTGACCTCACCGTGGGAGTGGCACGCCGATCACCTGATGGCCGCGCTCTACAACCGCATGGATCGGGGCATCAGCGAGCATGACAACCGGACCTACCGCAACATCGCCGGGCTGCTGCGCACGGCCATGCTCGAGTCCGTGCAGTCGCAGTGGAGCCGCTACGACTATCGCAACGCGGTCGGCACCAGCGTCGATCGCGAGCTCGGTCGGCGCTTCGCGGTGACCGAGGACGAGATCGAGATCCTCGTCGACCGCTACGTGATCCCGCTCGCCGACTTCCCGATGCTGTCGGAGGCGCTCGCCTTGGAGTCCGAGGCCACGCGCGGGATCGGGGCCAAGATCGGCGCGACCTGGGACGACCTGCGCGAGCGCATGCACGAGCCGATGCGACATCGACCCGATCTCCACGCGCTGGTCCGAGTCGCGCTCTCGCCCTGGGACCTCGACTCGTACACCAGCGAGGCCCCGGTCGAGCAGGCCGAGGACGACGACGCGGGCGAGCTCGACGCGACTGCTGCGCTCGACGGCGAAGTGATGACAGGCGAGCCGGAGCCGGCGGTGGAGATGGTCACCGAGCGCGAGCGCCCGCAGTTGCCCAGCCACCATGGGGCTGGTCGCGTGGGCGGCTATGCGATCGAGCCTGCCGACGAAGCGTCCGCGGCCGGCGACGAAGGCCTCGAAGGCGGCGGCTCCGATGACGAGGAGTTGCTCGGCTCGGGCGGCGTGGGTCCGGTGGGGTCGCTGTTCGAGCAGCTCCGCCGCGCGGCCCCGATGATCGAGGAGCCCGCTGCAGACCCGATCGAAGCGCCCGAGGACGACGGCGTCAGTCCGGCGTCACCCGAGTGAACGGCGTCGGCTCGCGCATGCGCCAGAGCACCAGCAACGGCAGCAGCACGTAGGGCAGGTAGACCAACATCATCAGCCCGGGCCGCGGCGGCGGGTATTCGCCGAAGAACTCCATCCACAGGTGGATGATCATCGAGTACGAAATCGCGATCGCCCACGCCACCGCGGGGCCCCGCACCGCATCGATGCCGCGCCAGAACCCCCACGCGAGCACCAAGTAGAGCGGACCGAACACCCACGCCGAGAGCCCCGACATCACCCGCAGCCACTGGGGGTTGGCGAGGAACAGCGGATCGAGGTTGCGGCCGTACCAGCACAGCGCCCCGCCGAGCCGCTGCTCGCCACAAAAATCAGCGTCGAGCGCAGCCAAGCGATCGACGAACAAGCTGGTCATCGCGAACGACAGGAAGCCCAGGATCAGCCAACGATCGAGCGGGCGCTCGCGCAGTGGGATTGCCTCGAAGGTCGTCACCGCTGGCGATTATCGGCCTGCTCGATCCGCCGCGCGGAGATCCGAGTCACAGGTGGAAGTCGACCGGGGCGCCTGAGGGTCGCTCGCTGTCGGAATCGCGTCGATCACGCTCGGGCGCCTCGTTGGGCCGGACGGCGGGCTCGCGGTTGATCGGAAGCGCGAGAGCGACCGGGATCACGCACCGCGACGAGAGCTGCACTTCACGAAGATTCATATCCTCCCCAACCTCGGCACCGAGTGTACCTTGGTACATGTACTTAAGACCAGCGGAAGTTGGCACCCAGTGGGGTAATTTTGTCGATTCTTTCGGGCCAATTGGGCCCCGGATCGCCCGCGCGGCGCCATAACGCCCGCAATAGGAGATCCCGAGGGAGATGACTCGAGGGTCGCAATTGCCAGTGATCGAATCCGCGCAGTCTGATCCGCGCAAATGTCGATAGCCGTTGTCGTTGACGTCTGTCAGCGAATTCTGGGAGCCTCCTTGCGCGATGTCCGAGGCCCTGCGCAGCTTGTTGATTAGCGTGAGCATCTCGGTGCTGGTCTCGATCGTCACCTTCTGGGGCATCGGCGGGCTGGTCCACTGGCACTTCTACGTTCGCCGCCGCGACCAAGCCGCGAGCTGGAAGCTGCAGCCGAATCGCTTCTTGCAGCCGAGCATGGTTCGCCACGCGTTTTGGCTGGGCGGCGGCAACATCCTGCTCGGCGCGGTGGTCGGCGGCACCTTCGCCTGGCATGTGACCCGCGGCGGTTGGTCCTCGCTCTACTTCGATCCGCTCGAGCATGGGATCCCGTGGCTGATCGGCAGCGCGATCGCGACCTACTTCGCGATCGATGCCGGGCTCTACTACAGCCATCGCTTCCTCCACCGTCGCTTTTGGTTTCGCCACATCCACCGCTGGCACCACCGCTACACCGCGCCGGTCGTGTTCACGACCACGGCCGTGCACCCGATCGAATTCCTGTTCTTCCAGTTCTTCGTGCTGCTGCCGGCGATCCTGATCCCGGTGCACTGGGCCGTCTACATCCTGGTGGTCGGCTACACCTACCTGATCGGCATGATCGATCACTGCGGGGTCGAGGTGCGCTGGCCGCTGCCGCTGCACTCGGGCAACCGCTTCCACGACGATCACCACGTCTACTTCCACTGCAACTACGGCCACCACACGCAGATCTTCGACCAGCTGCACGGCACCGTGCGGCGCTCGAACCGGCGCTACGGCGCCGACGTGTTCGGTGGTCGTGGCGCTCCGGTCGAGCAATCCGAGCCGCTTGCGGACGAGGCCAAGCCCGGCGAGTAGCTCTGGTACCATCGCCGCCAATGCGCGCGGAAACCTTGGTCTGTTCCTCTGCGATCGTCGCCGCGATCGCGCTCGCCCCTGCGAGCGCCGACGCGAGCCGGGTCGTCTACGTCAACACCGATCCGGTCTCGGTCAGCGCGGGGGCCAACGATCCCTCGATGGATCAGATCGCGGTCAACGGCTTCATGGACACCGACCTCGACGGCTGGGCCGGCGCCACGCCGGAGCAGATCGAGGAGCTGCTGGCGCTGCTCAAGGACACCAGCGTCGCCTACGACATCATCTATACGCTCGAGCGACCGAGCGAGGGCGAGTACGACATGGTCGTGTTCGGCACCGCCGACGACCACGCGAGCGCGTTCGGTGGCACATGCTCGACGCAGGTCGGCCTCTCCGACTGCGGCGACGCGGGTGGCGTGTCGATCGGGTTCAGCTTCTTCGGCTGCCTGCCGGCCGAGGATCAGCTCGACACCCACCGCGTCGCCTTCCACACCCTCGGCGCGCTCGGCTATGGCTGGGGACTCGAGAACATCGCCGGCACCGGGCAGGTGATGTCGGGCTACAGCGCCAGCGGCCTGCGGTTCGGAGACGCCTGCGCCAACATCGACGGCGCGTCGAGCTGCACGCACGCGGGCTGCGGCATGGGCCAGCAGAACAGCAGCGCCGATCTGCTCGCGACCATCGGCGCGCGCGTGGACGATGGTCCGCCGACGCTGACCGTGCTCGAGCCCCAGCCCAACGCCGACGTGACCGCGCCCTTCAACGTGGTGCTCGACATCGATGACGCGTTCGGCGGGCTCTCGGCCCAGCTCGAGCTGGTCGGGTTCGACGTCGATCCGGTCGTCGACGCCAGCTGGCCCTACGGCTGGAACGGCCTCGAGCTCGGCGCGGGTCCGGTGACCCTGCGCATCACGGCGATCGATGCCGACGGCAACGAGACCACGCAGGACATCCCGATCTGCGTGGGCGGTGGTTGTCCCGATCCGGGTGACGGCGACGGCGACGGTGATGCGACCGGCGACGGCGACGGTGACCCGCAGGGCGAGACCGGAGGCGACGATGCGGGGGCCGGCGGTGGTGGAGGTGACGACGGTGGCTGCACCGTCGCGCGCCCGCGCGAGCTCGGCGGCGCGCTGGGCTTGTTGCTGCTGGGCCTGTGCGGAGCGCTCGGCTACCGTCGGCGCCGCTGATCTCGAGCGCGAGGCCATGACCATCAAGCCAACCTTCGTCGGGATCGGAGGCATGAAGTGCGCTTCGACCTGGGTCTCGGAGTGTCTGCGTCAGCACCCGGAGGTGCTGCACAGCACGCCCAAGGAGACCGCGTACTTCATGACCCGCAGCGGGCTCGCGGACTATCAGCGCTTCTTCGAGAGCGGCGGCCGATCCTACAACGCGATCGGCGAGTTCACGCCCACCTACCTGCCCAACGCCGCGATCATCTCGCGGCGCATCTTCGAGACGCTCGGGCGCGTGCAGATCCTGGTGATCCTGCGCAACCCCTGCAAGCGCTACATCTCGCACTACAAGTGGGCGATCGGGCGCCGCGAGGAGCTTCCGCTGCGGAGCTTCTCGAGCCTGAACCCGCGCACCTTCGAGCTGGTCAACTCGATCGAGCCGCGGATGCTCGAGTTCGGCCACTACCGCGCCGATCTACAGACCTACGCCGACTGCTTCGGGCGCGAGAACCTGCACGTGATGCTCTACGAGGACGTGCGCCGCGACGCGCTGAAGGTCGTGCGCGAGCTGTTCGAATTCCTCGGCGTCGATCCGAGCTTCGTGCCGCCGTCGCTCGACGAGAAGGTCCGCGAGGGCTACGTGCCGAAATACCCGGCGCTCGAGTGGGCCAAGAACAAGGGCTACTTCCTCGTGAAGGCCAACCTGCCGGGCGCGATCGATCCGCTCAAGCGGCTCGGGCTCGAGAAGCTGCTGCGTCGCATCAACGCCGCCAACGACGAGCCGCTGGTGGTCGCGCCCGAGGTCGAGCAGGCGCTCGCCGACCACTACGCCGAAGAGATCGATCAGATGCGCGAGTTCCTGGGTCGCCCGCTGACCGAGTGGGGCTGACCCGCAAGCACACGAGAACCACTCATGGCCAACGTCACGATCATCTATTACTCCTCCACCGGCACCAACGACGGGATGGCGCAGGCCATCGAAGCGGGGGCCCAGGCCGCGGGCGCCGAGGTCCGCCGCCGCCTGGTCGCCGAGACGGCACCCGCCGCGGCGATCGACAGCAACCCCAAGTGGCGTGCATTCGTCGATCGCACCGCCGACGAGCCGCGCGCGACCCTCGACGACTTCGAGTGGGGCCACGCGGTGATCTTCGGCTCGCCCACGCGCTTCGGCAACGTCGCGGCCCAGCTCAAGAGCTTCATGGATTCGCTCGGCGGGCTGTGGTTTCAGGGCAAGACGGCGAACAAGATCTACGCGGGCTTCACCTCGGCTCAGAACGCCCACGGCGGACAAGAGAGCACGCTGCTGGCCCTCTACAACAGCTTCTATCACTTCAGCGGAATCATCGTGCCTTCGGGCTACGCCGATCCGATCGTCATGAAGACCGGCGGCAACCCCTACGGCCCATCGGTGATCGCGGGCAACGGCGGCCCGACCGACGACAACCTCGCGCACGCGCGCTTCCTCGGCAAGCGGGTGGCCGAGCTGGCCGCGAAGCTGACCGGCTGAAGCCGCATGCAGCTGCGATTCATCAATCACGCCTCGGTGGTGTTCGAGCACGCCGGCACCCGGCTGATGACCGATCCGTGGCACTACGGGTCGGCATTCAACAACGGCTGGGATCTGATCGCCGAGACCCGCTTCAGCGCCGAGGAGTACGCCGAGATCAACTACCTGTGGATCTCGCACGAGCACCCCGATCACTTCAGCCCGCGCGTGCTGCTGGGCATCCCCGAGTCGCTGCGGCCGAACATCACCGTGCTCTACCGAAGCACCTCCGACAAGAAGGTGGTCAACTTCTGCGCCAAGAAGGGCTTCGCCGTGCGCGAGCTCGACGATGACGAGCGCTTCGAGCTCGCGCCTGGTTTCTACGCGACCTGCCGCACCGTCCCGCTCTACGACTCGTGGCTGCTGCTCGAGAGCCCCGACGCGCGCGTGCTCAACCTCAATGACGCGGTCGTGCACACGCGCCGTGATCTCGAGGCGCTGCGGCGCGAGCTCGGTCGCGTCGATGTCCTGCTCACGCAGTTCAGCTACGCCGCGTGGCGAGGCAATCGAGCCGACACGGCCATGCGCACGGCCGACGCGGCGAAGAAGCTCGACGTCATGCGGCGACAGATTCGTATCTTGCAGCCGCGCTACACGGTTCCTTTCGCGAGCTTCGCGTTCTTCTCCCACGCGGAGAACGACTTCACCAACGACTCGGTCAACCCGCCTGCGCGCGCGGTCGAGGCCATCACCGAGGCCGGCTCTACGCCCGTGCTTCTGTATCCCGATGATTGCTGGAGCGTCGGCGAGCGCCACGACAACGGGCCTGCGCTCGCGCGCTGGGCCGTCGACTACGCCGCGCTGCCCGAGCGACCGCGACGCGAGAACGTGCCGGTCGAGCTCGCGGCGCTGCGCGAGGCGGCCGACGCTTATGTGCAGCGGATTCACTCGGCCAACGATCGTCGGATCCTCGCGCTGCTGCGGCGCAACCCGATCCTGCCGGCGCTGCGTCCGATCGACATCCACCTGTGGGACCTCGGCTGCGACGTGCGCTTCTCGTTCGAGCGTGGGCTCGAGCTGATCGATCAGCGCGAAGGCGGCTACGAGCTGCGGATGTCGTCCGACAGCCTCAACTTCGTGTTCACGCAGCCGTGGGGGATCGACAGCCTCACGGTCAACGGTCGCTTCCACGCCGACGCTGGCGGGCTGCGGCGGCTGGTGACCACCTTTGGCGTCGACCTGCTCAACAACGCGGGCATCCGCCTGCGTCCGGCCTTCTTGCTCGACTTCGCGTCGATCGGCTTTCTGCTGCGGGTGCTGCTCCGCAAGCTGTGGAGCATGCAGGCGCAGGAGCGCGACAGCCCGGCTTGAGCTGTCCTTCTATCGCGACGCGAGCTCGAGCGTGAAGCGAGCGCCGCCGAGCGGCGCCTCGCCGACCTCGACGGTCCCGCCGTGAGCGACGGCGACCGCACGCACCAACGCGAGGCCCAGCCCGGTGCCCGACTTGCCGCCCGGCTCGGCCCGACGGCGGGTGAAGAAGCGATCGAACACGCGACCCGCATCCTCGGCCGCGACCCCGGGCCCATCATCGTCGACGTCGACGACGATCTTCTCCCCGGCTCGGCGCGCGGTCACACGCACGCGCGCGCTCGCAAACGAAGCGGCGTTGTCGATCAGGTTGCGCAAGGCCGACTCGATCCCGCTCGCGACCCCGAGCGTGGCCAGCTCGTCGGGCGCCTCGACCTCGACGCGAAGCTCGGCGTAGCGCGGATCCTGCCCCAGCGCGCCCGCGATGCCGCGCGCCAGCGCAGCCACATCGACGTGCGTGCGCTCGGCGTCGATCATCCCGCCCTCGGCCCGCGCGAGCTCGAGGAATTGCGAGAGCAGCACGTCGAGGCGGTGCCCGCTGTCGCGCATGATTCGGGCGATCCGCTCGAGTCGCGCCGGATCGAGCTCGGTCGCAGGACGATCGAGAGCCTCGGCTGCGGCTCGGATCGCCGCGACCGGGCTCTTGAACTCGTGGGCCAGGTCGGCCACGAACACTTCGTTCTGCCGTCGTCGCGCCTCGAGTTGATCGAGCAGACGGTTGAACGAGCGCGCGAGATCGCCGAGCTCGTCCTGGCGCGAGGCGTCGAGATCCCCGGCCTTGCAGACGTCGTCCTCCTTGCGGCGGACCTCGTCACGCAAGCGCTCGATCGGTCGAACCATCCGCCAGCCGAGCCAGGCCGCGAGCAGCGTGGAGCCGGGCAACAGCACGATCGTCAAGCGTCGCAGGGGATTGCGGAGGTTCTGCGCCGCCTCGGGCGACTCGAGGGCGAGCCGCTCGAGCATCCGCTCGCTGACCTTGGACGAGCCAGTCCCGACCCAGCTGACCAGCAGCAGCGGCGCGACGCTGACGGTGAGCACCACGCCGAGCGCCCGGTAGCGCAGCGATCGCGGCCGCGACCAGCTCGGGTCACTCATCGCGCCACCGATAGCCCACGCCGACCACGGTCTCGATCGCGAGGAACTCGGGATCGACGGACTCGAGCTTGCGTCGCAGTCGTCGGACGTAGGTGTCGACGATGCGCGGCTCGACCACGGAGTCGTCGCCGCGGATCTGCTCGAGGATCTGCGCACGACTCAGGATCAGCCCGGGACGCCCACACAGCGCCTCGAGCAGCCGAAATTCGGTCACGGTCGTGCGGACCTCGACGCCGCGATGCTCGACCCGCAGCCGCCCCGGATCGAGCGTGGTCTCGCCCACGCGCAGCGGCTGGGGTCGCTCGCTCGACTCGAGGTTGCCGCGCAGGCGCTCGCGCCGAAGCAGCGCGCCGACGCGGGCCAACAGCACCCGCACGCTGAACGGCTTGCTGACGTAGTCGTCGGCGCCGAGCTCGAGACCCAGGGCCTCGTCGATCTCGCCGTCGCGCGAGGTCAACAAGATGATCGGGATCTCGTTGCCGGCCGCGCGCAGCCGTCGACACAAGCTGAAGCCGTCGACGCTCGGCATGTTGACGTCGCTGACGACCAGCTCGGGCCGCTCGTCGCTGATCCGCCGCAGACCTTCGCTCCCGTCGCGGGCGCACAGCACCTCGTGACCTGCGTCCTCGAAGCCCATGCACAGCGCGTCGAGCAGCGCCGGGTCGTCGTCGATGAGCAGGACCCGAGCCACGTCGAGCATGATCTCGCCATCGACTCCGCTCGGCAAGGCTCGCGCGCCGCTCATGGCGTCTCGCTCGAGTCCAAGTCCGTCAGCGCGCGAAGCTCCGCGTCGAGGTACGCCTCCGCGTCCTCGACCTCGACCTTGGCAGTCGCGCGCCGCAGCACCACGCCGAGCACCAGCAGCCCGGACACGAACACGCCGCCCGCGAAGACTCCAAACCCGAGCCTGCGTGCGGCTCCCGACTCCAGACGAGCCGGCACTCCGCCGGCCTCGCTCACGAGCGCGCCCGGCAGGTACGCGGCGCCGGCCGGGTGACGACCGTCGAGGCCTCGATCGATGCGCAGACGCTCGCCGACATGCAGATCGTCGGGCGCGTAGTAGCCGGTCGAGTGCAGGAGCACGGCCGCGTCGGGGATCAGCCGGTAGCCGTCCTCGACCTCGACGCGCTGCCAGCCCGGCTCGGGCGGCAGCGGCAGCGGCAGCATCGACTCGTCTTCGGCCCACGGAATCTCCAGCTCGAGCACCAGCGGGTATGCGGGCGCGTCATCGAAGTGGATGCCGAGCACGCGCTGATCGTCGGGATCGAGGGTCAGCGTGGCGCCGCGATTGAGCACGCGGGTGCCGGCCGGCAGCGGGGCGGCGAACGCCCACGCGTCGCTCGGCACGTGCCCATACCAGCGGGAGGTCACCCGCAACTGCTCGCCGTCGACGACGATCTGGTGGGCCGCGTCGATCGGCGAGCTCGAGGCGAGCGCGACGGGAGCGAGCATTGCAGCGGCGAAGAACACCGCAATCGAGAGTGGCTGTGATCGCTTCATGGTCGTGTCCTCAGCGCTGCACCAGCTGGTCGATGCCACCGTCGAAGCGCGTCTCCTCCGGCAAGATCGGTGCCGCCAACGCGATCAGCTGGACCATCACCGCGACCTCCATCAGCACGACCGTGGCCACGGGCACCAGCACGCCCGAGCGCCGCTCGACCTGCGGACTGCTGGCTCGTGCCGAGCGCAGGAACAGCCCGACGGACACCAGCGTCGCCAGCGATGCCGAGCCGAGCGCGAGCGTCGGACCGGCCCAGGTGCTGGTGTGATAGTAGACCGCGACCAGCGGCGACAGCACGGCGAGCACCAAGGTGCCGGCGAACACCGACGCGGCCAGACCCAAGAGCAGCGCCGAGGGTCGCATGTGCGAGCCCAGCAGTCGGTTGGCGAGCAGCCCGATCGGCACGGCGCTGAGCGCAGACAGCAGCACGACCATCGGCACCTTGTAGAGGTTGGCCGCCGCGAGCCCGAGCGAGCCGCTGCCGGCCGCGAGCCCCCACACGCCTGCGAACGCGACCGACAACAGCCCCGCGGAGGTCAGCAGCTGCAGCCGACGAGCCGGGCTGAGCTGTTGCTCGTCCGCCGGCTTGCCGCCAGCCAGATCCAGCAATACACGAAACGTCTCTTTGATCTCGAGCTTCGACATGCGCCCAGGCTGCCCGAGCGGTGTGAACCCGGGTCGAGCGAGGGCGTGAAAGCTCCGCGTGGATCGTGTGAATTCGATGTGAAAGGGCGCGAGGCGAGGGGCTAGGCCCGGCCGGTCTTGGCCAGCGTCTCCATCACCACGTTGCGCCCGGTGATCGCCGAGACCGTGATGAAGCCGGAGAACAACGCCGCACCGACGCCGCAGGTGACCACGTCCTGTCCGGTCAGAAACAGCCCGTCGACGGGCGTGCGCGGGCGCAGGAACTTGGCCTCGAAGCGGCCCGGGTCATGGTTGAGCCCGTAGATCTCGCCGTGCGCATAGCCGGTGAAGTGCTTGGTGCTCAGCGGGGTCGAGAGCTCGTGATGCACGATCGCCTCGCGCGTCTGCGGCTCGAAGCGGAACAGCTGCTCGAGCAGTCGCTCCGACAGCCGCTGCTTGTACGCGTCATACTCGTCGCCGCGCTTTTGCCAGCTGCTGCCGTCCCACTTGGCGAAGCGCTCCCACGGCGCGAGCGTGATGATCTCGATGGTGCTGCGGCCCGGATGCCGGGTCTCGAACTCGGGATCCTTGGCGGCCGGAAACGAGATGTACGCGACCGGCAGCGGCGCGGACTCGTCCTGCAAGAAGCGCTCGAGGCTGCGATCGTGATCGTACTCGTCCGGGTAGATCCAGTAGTTCGCCTTCGGCAGCTGCAGCTCGGCCGCGCTCTTGTTCAGCCCGATGTAGAGGCTCAGGTGTGAGGCCGAAGGGGTGATACGCTCGAGCTGCGGGCGGAAGCCGACACGCTCGCGCTCGCTGCTCGGCAGCAGTCGCTCGTAGGTGTTGTGGGCCCCGGCGTTACTGATGATCACGTCGGCACGCAGCACCCGGCCGTCGGCCAGCTTCACGCCGACCGCGTTGCCGCCCTCGATCATGATCGACTGCACGTCCGCGTTGGTCAGCAGCATCCCGCCGCTGGCCTC
>DATLLB010000402.1:0-3305 GCA_035538075.1 Enhygromyxa sp. | reverse complement strand
CGCCTCAGCATCGCGGCGCAGGGTAGCGTCGAACAGCAACACACCGCGGCGCACGTCGGCGGTGACGAGCTCGGACTTGGCAGTCTCGACGACCTCGCGCCAGAAGCCGGTGTCGCGCAGCTCGATCCACGGCGCGGTCTCGTGATAGACGCCGTAGACCGCCTCGAACCACGCCTTGGCAGCCGTCGCGTCGCCAGGCTTGTTGCGCAGGTTGTCGCGCTGCGTGAAGTAGCTGCGCATCGCCCCGCCGCCAGCGATGCCGCGCCGATCGTCGGCGTCCCACAGGCGCAGCAACAGCAGCGCGCGCTCGGGCTCCTCGAGCACGTGTTGGTCCTCGCGCTGATCGGGGATTCGCTCGCTGTAGTAGGCCGGCGCGAGCCCACCGAACACCTCGGCGAGCGGGAACGGATAGAAGCGCAGCTCGAGCAGCGCCTCGGCCGAGCTACGGAAGAACCGGGCCCGCTCGGCGCCGTTGTCGAGCAGCGGACGGTCGTCGGTGTTGGGCGTGACGTTGGCGAGGAACGGATGCAGCAGCTCGTCGTTGGCGACCAACAGCGCGTCGATCTGGTTGACCGCGCGAATGCCCAGCACCTCGGCCTCGGCAGCCAGATCGGGCCATGCCAGCGCGCGCGCGTCGAGCTTGCCCACGCCGTGCTCCTGCGTGGCCGCCAAGATCAACCAATCGCGGCTGCCGACCCGATAGATCTGGTAGTCGGCGAACTCGCGATCGACGGCCGCGAGCACCGAGAGCAGCAGCTCGTCCGACAGCTCGTAGCCGTGCATCCACTGGCCGAGCACGCCGTCGTCGGCCATGTAGCGCTTGATCTCCTGGTAGAACTCGACGGTGAACAGGCTCGAGACCCCGGCGACCCACGGGTTGGACGGCTCGGACACGACGATGTCGTACTTGGCCTCGGCCGCGGCGAAGTAGGCCTTGGCGTCGTCGAAGATGATGTTGCTGCGCGGGTCCTCGAAGGTGCGGCGGTTGACCGGATGAAAGAGCTTGGCGCCCTCGGCCATGTAGGGCTCGATCTCGACGGTGTCGAGCCGCTCGAGCTCAGGCGAGGCCAGCAGCGTGTGCGAGGTGACGCCCGAGCCCATGCCGATCGTCGCGGCGTATCGAGCGTCGGGTCGAGCGAGCAGCGGGATGATGCCGAGCAGCAGCTGCGTGGGCTCGTCGCCGGCTAGCTCCGGACCTTCACTCGCATGCCGACCCTCGGGCCAGCGGAACGTGCGGATCGAGGCGTCGGGTTTCCCGTTGGTGTAGAGCGTGTGGTAGCCCTCGCGCTCGACGTCGTGGGTGACGGTGACGGTGGCCGTGCGCCCGTCGACGTGCAGCAGCACCTCGTAGTCGTCGTGCATGCGCACGGTCCCGCGTCGGAACACGCCCGCGGCCAGCGTGCGCGGATCGACGTCGAGGATGCCAAAGCCGATGATCGCGACCGCCACGGTCGCGATCGTCGTCGAGCGGACCAGGTTGCGGACCGGCTTGCTCGGACGCAGTGCCTGCTCGCGCACGATCAACCAGAGCCCGAGCGCCATGTCGATCAACGCGCCGAGCACGATCGTCGCCTTGAGCCCGATCAGCGGCAGCAACACCAGCCCGGCGAGCGTGGCCCCGGCGATCGCCCCGAGCGTGTTGAGCCCGTAGACCTGCCCGACCGCGGCCTCCGGCTCGCCGCGGCGCAGCAGCACGTGGGTGACCAGCGGCAAGGTCATGCCCGCGCAGAAGGTCGCCGGCAGCATGATGATCAGGCACACCAGGTAGCGGACCACGTTGAAGAGGATCCACAGGCCGAGCGTGCGCTCGTCTTGCAGGTACTTGTCGCTGTACCAGAACACGCCGCCGACCCCGAGCACGCCGAGCCGATAGAGCGGGATCGTCGCGACCGCGGCCGTGCCCATCACCACCTGCACGATCCCGAGCGTCAGCTCCGGGCGCTTGAATTTGTCCATCCGCTTGCGCACCCACAGGCCGCCGAGCGCGAGCCCGAGCACGAACACCGAGAGCATGACCTCGAACGAGTGCGAGGCCGAGCCGAGCACCATCGAGAGCATGCGGATCCAGGCGATCTCGTACATGAACGAGCTGAGCCCGGTGCCGAGCGCGATCGCCAGCATGATGCGCAGCAGCATCGGTCCGCGCGTGTCGACGTCGCTGGTGGCCGTGCGCTGCTCGGGCGCGTCGGCGGTGGTCAGCGGCTGATCGGCCTCGCGCCCGCGCTCGCGCAGACACACGAACAAGATCGCGATGTTCAGCACCGCGGCCGCGGCCAGGGTGCCCGGCAGGCCCAGCGCCGGGACCAGGAAGAAGCCGGAGATCAGCGCGCCCAACGAAGCGCCGAAGCTGTTGGTGAAGTACAGGAAGCTCAGGATCTCGCCCGAGCGCGCCCGATCGCGACGCAGGATCCCGACGCTCATCAGCGGGAACGTGGTGCCCAGCAAGATGCACGGCGGGGCGATCAGCAAGGCCGCCGCGCTCCACTTGACCAGCGTGACCCCGCCGCCGCCGACGGCCGGGAACAGCACGTCGTAGCAGAGCCGCGTGACCGCGTCGTAGAGGTACGGGAACGCCAGCGCGTAGAGGCCGATCAGCCCCTCGACGATGCCGTAGGCGAGCACTGGCTTGCGGATGCGCGCGCTGTTGCGGCCGGCCAGCAGCGAGCCCAGCGACATGCCGCCCATGAACAGGGCGAGCACCAGGATCTGCGCCGTGGCAGCGCTGCCGACGAACAGCTTGAGATAGCGCGACCACAGCGACTCGTAGACGAGCCCGCTGATGCCGGAGAGGAAGAAGATGAGGAAGAGGTGCCGCGAGCGGCCCATGGCGCGGGAGGATATGCGTTTTGTCGACCATGCACCCGTGGGCCTGACCCGGTGTCCAGTGCTCGACGCTTTCGAGCCGCTGAGCGCATGCGTGCTTGCTGGCACGTGCACGCGTCGGCGACCATCGCCGGGTGACCGCTAGTTCCGCACCACGCTCCGGTCGCGCACCGCTGCGGCGTAGACAGCGGACCAGCAGCCGCCGACGCGGCGTGAAGACTTTTCTCTCGTGATAGTGTATGAACTACACTAAAGCGAACGAAGTCCGACGCAGACGAGATGCTCATGACCGGCTTCGACGCGACCACCGGGCTCCTGACCGACCTCTACCAGCTGACGATGGCGCAGGGCTACTGGCTGCACGGCCGCGCCGACGAGCAGGCGGTCTTCCACCTCGCGTTTCGCAAGGCCCCGTTCGGCGGCGCGCATGCGATCGCGTGCGGGCTCGAGCAGGCGCTGCAGCTGATCGAGCGGTTCGGCTA
>DATLLB010000401.1:0-14046 GCA_035538075.1 Enhygromyxa sp. | reverse complement strand
GCCGCGATCACGACCCCGGTGTTGGGCTTGGCCGGCGGTGCCGCGACTGCGGGCGCGGGCGCTGATGCTGCGGCGGCGGGCGGCGGCGCGGTCGGGGGCGAAGGCATCATCGGCAGCGGCCCGACCTCGGCCATGATCGTGCGCCCGGCGGTCAGCGGCTGACCACCGACGATCTCGAGCAGGCGAAAGTGGGTGTGCCCGCAGCGAAACACCTGGCCGGGCGAGAGCGCGAATTGAGGCAGGTTGCGCTCGCCGAGCCAGGTCCCGTTGGTGCTGCCGAGATCGCGCACGACCAGCTGTCCATTCTCGAATTCGATCTCCGCGTGGGCGGCCGAGGCCTGCCCGTCGCCGAGCACGATGTCGCCACCGTCACGACCGATGACCACCCGCCGCGCGTCGATGCGCCGGACCTCCGGCGCTCGGTTCACGTAGCGAATCTCGAGGGTATAAAATTGCGGCTGGGTCACGGCGACTCCTTGCTTGCGGTCTCGACCACCCACTGCGCCAGCATGTCCAGCGCGGCCGGAGCGAAGGTCTCGCTCAACGTCACATACTCCTCCATCGTCCCGATCTTCGCGGTCTGAAACAGGTGATTCAGGCCGGGCAATTTCTCGGTTCGCACGTTGGCCTTGCCGGCCAGCGCGGCGTCGATCGCCGCGAGGTTCGGGTCGGCGGGCACCTGCAGATCCTTGTCGCCGATCATGACCAGGATCGGGATCTCGAGCTTGGCCAGGTGCACGGCCGGATCGGTCTTCGCCCACGAGCGAAACCATGGTGAGAGCAGCGGCACCATCTCGCGTGCGACCGCCTTGGCGGCGTCGAGGTCGTCCGGCTTGGCGCCCGGCTGCAGCTTCACCGCGACGAGTGCGAGCTTCTTGACGGCCTCGGCCAGCTGCTCCTCCGGCGCGTCGGCGACGAGCAGGGCCATCAGCTCGGTCTGGCCGGCGACGATCTCGTCGATCACTTCCTTCGCGCCGCCGCCGGCCTCGAGCAGCGCGCGTACCTGCATCGGATTGAGCGCAGCACCGCTGACGCCGGGGCCAGCGAGCGAGACGATGAACGCAACTTGGCTCGAGCGGGCGGCGACCATCGGCGCGATCACGCCGCCTTCACTGTGGCCGATCAGGCCGATGCGCTTGCCGTCGATGTCGGAGCGGGCGGCCAGGAACGCGAGCCCGGCTTCGACGTCGGTCGCGTGATCCTCGATCGTGGCGGTCGCCGGATCACCGGTGGTCTTGCCGACACCACGATCATCGACGCGCAGCACGGCGATGCCGTCGCGGGTCAGACGATCGGCGATCACGGCGAAGGGCTTGTGGCCGAACAGAGTCTCGTCGCGATCTTGCGGGCCCGAGCCGGTGATCAGCAGCACCGCCGGATGCGGCCCCGCGCCGGACGGGAGCGTGAGCGTGCCGCCGATCTCGATGCCGCCGGTCGCGTTGGGATAGCGGACCTCTTCTTCGGTGTAGGGGAACGGCGGCTTGGGCGTCTGCGGGCGCTCGCCGTAGGCCTCGACGGACTGGCTCGGCGTCACCTGCAGGCCCGCGAGGCGATCGCCCGCGTCGAACACCACGCGCACGTCCATCGGCGACTTCTCGAACGCACAGGTGACGAGCGCGATCGTGTAGGGATCCTTTTGTTCGACGGTGGTGCCGAGCTGCTGTCGGTACTGCCCGAACTGGGCCTCGATCGCCGTCCACATGGCCGCGAGCGTGTCGTCGTTCGGGATCGCCTTGTTCATCGCGTCGTCGAACAGCTCGCGCACCTTGGCGTGCTCGCCCGCGTCGATCCACGCGACGATCTGCTTGGCCGTGGTCTCGTGGTTGATGTCGACCGGATCTGTTTGAGGATCCGTCTGCGGCTGTTTCTGTGGATCGGCTCGCGGAGCCTCGCGCTCGACCGTGGGTTTCGGGTCCGCATCCGTCGAGGCCCCGCGATCGCAGGCGAGCGCGAGGGAGCCGATCAGTACGAGCGAGCGAGGGTCACGAAGGCCCATGCCAAAGCGTCGCCTGCTGCGCAACCAGCAGCAAGACGCGATTCATCAGCCTGCCAGATCGAGGATCGCCAGCGCCGGGAGCTCGCGCAGCGGCGAGTCGGGGTCGCCCAGCCACGGGCTCGCCCAGCTCGGGGTCGTCCACGGCGGCGGGGTCAGGGTCGGGATGCTCGCGAGCGCAGGATCGTCGATCAACCGCAGCAGTCGCTCGTCGTCGATCCGCGGCGGGCTTGCGATCACGCCGAGGCGCGCGGCCGGGAGCTGACGCAGGCGATGAAACAGGGCCCACAGGGCCTCGAAGCGGGCGCGCAGCAGCGGGTGGAGATAGTCGGGCAACCCGAGGCGCAGCAGATCGAGCGTCGGCTCGGGCTCGAGCGCGATCACCAGCGGCGGCATCCATGGTCGCAGGTGAGCGAGCAGCTCGTGAAACAGCAGCGCCGGCTCGAGCAGCACGGCCGCCTGCGAGTCGATCACGGGCAGCATGTCGGACTCGTCGCACAGCCCCCGCAACAAGCCGGCGAGCGCGATGCGGAGCTCGGGCGCGAGCTTGGGATCGACGCAGGTCTGCTCGAGCCAGGCGAGCCGCGGAGCCAGCTCGACGATCACGCGCAGCTGCACGCCGGCGATGCGGTGCGCTTCGTGGGTGACGGAGCTGAGGTGCTCGTACGCGATCAGCTCGATCGCCACCGGGCTGATCACCGCGACCTGCTCGCTCAGCGCTCGAAACTCCGCGTCTCGATCGAGCTGCTCAATTCGCCGGATCATGCCCTCGATCATCTCAGTCACCGTCATAGCACTCGCTCCTCGAAGTGGAGCCGCTGTTGGCGGCTCGATTTTCACGCTAGTGCCTTCGTGGTGCTCGACCCAAGGCGCCACACTCGGAAACCTCTGCGGGCGTTGGGGCGCAGCGCTCGTCGTTCCGTGCGTGTAGTGTCACGAGCGTCGCTTCGAGGGTCGATGTAATTCCTGTGTGCGTGGCAATTGACCCGCTCGTTTGTAGCGACGCGCCACGGTCCTCGTGCACTGTTGGTGAATCGCTCGCGGCGCTCGATCGGGTTGCGCCACGTGCGAACCGAGCATGCGCAGCGATCGCGGCGGCGGCTTGCGGGTGGACGGCGCCGCCACGCTCTGCCAAGCTCTGCGCGTGCCCGCGCAGCGAACCCTGTATCCTGCGATCACCCCGTACGAGAGCGGGTTTTTGCGAGTCTCGCCAATCCACGAGCTCTATTGGGAGCAGTCCGGCAACCCAGAGGGCAAGCCGGTGGTGTTTCTGCACGGAGGGCCAGGTGGCGGCACCGATCCGAAGCATCGGCGCTTCTTCGATCCGGCCCGCTACCGCATCGTGTTGGTCGATCAGCGCGGCTGTGGGCGCTCGCGTCCGCATGCGAGCCTCGACGACAACAACACGTGGAGTCTGGTCGAGGACCTCGAGCGCTTGCGCGAGCAGCTCGGGATCCTGCGCTGGCAGGTGTTCGGCGGCTCGTGGGGCAGCACGCTCGCGCTGGCCTATGCCCAGGCGTTCCCCGAGCGGGTCACCGAGCTGGTCCTGCGTGGGATCTTCACGTTCACGCGCGCCGAGATGGAGTGGTTCTACGGCGGCGGCACGGCGGTGCTGTTCCCCGACGCGTGGGCCGAGTTCGTCGCGCCGATCCCCACGGCCGAGCGCGACGATCTGATGCGTGCCTACCATCGGCGCCTGACCGGCGACGACCCCAAGGAGCGCTCGCGCTGCGCGACGGCGTGGAGCCTCTACGAGTGTCGCGTCGCGACCTTGCTGCCGGACTTCGAGGTCGAGGCGCACTGCGAGGATCCGAGCTTCACGCTCCCGTTCGCGCGCATCGAGTGCCACTATTTCGTCAACGCCGGCTTCCTCGCGCATGACCAGCAGCTGCTCGACGGCTGCGCCGCGATCACCCACATCCCCACCGCGATCGTCCACGGCCGCTACGACGTGATCTGCCCGCCGCGCAACGCTTGGGAGCTGCACCGTCGGCTGCCCACGTCGACGCTGACGCTCGTGCCCGACGCGGGCCACTCTGCGTTCGAGCCCGGGATCGTCTCGGCGCTGGTCGAGGCCACCGACCGCTTTGCGAGCGTGCCGTGAGCCGCGGCGAGGACAAGCGCCTGCGCGCCACCTTCGTCTTGCTCGGCGCGCTGCTGATCGAGATCTACTGGCTGAAGTTCGAGGTCGTGCCGGAGTTCGCGACGATGTACGCGGAGCTCGGGCGGCTGCCGGAGGTGACCAAGCTGGTGTTTGGATGGACGCCCTACTTGGTCGCGCTCGCGCTCGCTCCGGCGGCGGTGATCCTCGCGCTGCGTGGCGCCGATGGAGATCGACGGAGCGGGACCGCGGGGTTGGTGGTCGCGGCCGCGCTCGCGCTGGGGCTCGGCGTGGGCGTGATCTGGGCGCTCTATCAGCCGGTCTACGCGCTCTCCGGCCGCATTCCGTGACGCGTCACTTCGGCTTGCCCTTGCCCTTGGTCGCGGCCGGATGCTCCGCGTCGCGGGTCTCGCCGGCCGGCACCGTGCGCGGATCGTTGAGCACGACCGGCGATCCATCGAAGGGCTTGCCGTCGGTGCGGATCAACTCGTCGCCGGTCCCGAGCTTGGCGAACTGGTAGCGCAGGTCCGTGGCCGTGCTCAGCCCACGCTCGGCGTCGAGGTTGAACACCACGCGCTCGCGCAGCAGGTGCGGCTCGCCGGCGTCGACCCAGAACAGCAGCGCGCCCTTGATCTCGCCCGAGCGCACGCCGGCCTCGGTGTCGACCTTGCGCACGCGGCCGGCAAACTCGAGCTCGGCGCGGGTGCCCTCGTCGCTGTCCTCGAGCTTGGCGAGCCGCCACACGACCTCGCGCGTGACGATCTGTCCGCCGAGCCGCATGCGACAGACGTCGCGCCAGGTCGCACCGACGCCGACCGGCTCGCTCGGCAGTCGCAGACAGTAGAAGCGGTGCACTTGCGCGAGCACCTGCACCGCTGGGCTGTTGCCAGTGCCCTTGATCGCGGTCTCGCTGAGGCGCAGGCCCGAGCTGTCGATGCGGTGCGAGGTCTCGAACTCGGAGACCACGGCCTCGTCGGCCTCGAGCGGCTGACCGGCGGGCGGCTCGGCCTCGAAGTTGCGGTAGGAGTGGGTCAGCAGGCAGCTGCGACCGGCGGCTTCACCCTGGCAGTCGCCGAGCCGCAGATCCTCTTCACGGGCGAAGCCGACCGGCTTGTCGAACAGCGGCAGCTTGAGCATGCCGATCGTGGTGATCCGGTAGCGGGCCTCGTCGGCGAGCGCGAAGCGGAGCTCGACCCGACGATCCTCGGCGCCGGGAGTCAGCAGCGTGGCCGCGCCCTCGAGCGCGGGGATCGGCAGGCCGTCGCTGTCGAGCGGGAGCTCGCTGGGCGGGATGTCGGGCACGTCGCCGTCGAGCTTGGGCTCGTCCTTGGGATCGCTCGGCTGCACGGGCGTGGGTGCCTTGCCAGCGCTGGTCTCGGACTTCGGCTGGTCCTGCTCGGCCAGCTTCTCGAGGTTCGAGGATTCGCGCGTGCATGCACTCAGGAGCACGGTGAGCGCGAGCAGGTGGGGAATCGAGCGGCGGTCGGGCACGGTGCCCGAGGATGACACGGCAAAACCGCGAGGTCACGCCCTCACCAGGCCAGATCGACGGTGCCGATCACCACGAATTCGTGGCTCTTGCCGCGCAGCGTGACGCCGAACTCTCCGGTGCCTTGCTCGGGCTTGCTGATCTTCAAGTTGGCCTTCTCGTTGCGGCGCAGGCCGACGATCAGCTCGTGCTCGCCAGGCAGCACCTCGAGCCACGGGACCGTGAAGCGATGGCGGTGATGAATGTAGTCGCCCGCGCGCCAGAAGTTGGGCGGGATGACGCCGCCGGTCAGATCGTGAGGCTCGGGCGTGACGCGGCTGGTCTTGCCTCGCTGCAGCCGCGCGTACAGCTGGGTGCCGGCCGGCAGCGGTCGGTGCACGCGAAAGACCATGTGCATCGTGGCCTCGCTGCCGCGGTGCAGCGGGCCCTCGATCTCCCACGCGATCAGCTCGACGTAGGGATCCCAGGCGACCAGCGTCTCGTTGGCGAGCGCGGGCGGCTGCTCGAACGCGATGCCGAGCATCGGGTTGTGATCGTCGGCGCCCTCGGGCAGGAAGTTGGCGACCAGCAGGAACTCGTGATGCGCCGCGTCGAGCACGAACAGCGGGCGCTTCTGCATGCGCGCGGCGGTGAACGCCGGCGGCAGATCGCTGCGGCGGATCAGCGCGGTGTGGGGCTCCTCGGCGGCGAGCCAGGCGTCGAGCTCGGCGCGGCTCGACAGGAACACCTCGTGCTCGATCCCCGGCCCGTAGTAGCGCAGGCCAGGATCGCGGATGCGATGCAGAGCGAGGCGCGGATCGGGGATCGAGCCGTCCGCGACCGCGGCGTTGAAGTGTCGCAGCGGCGCGGCGATCGACATCTGCCGGCTGAGCTCGTCGAGCAGCGTGCGGCCGTAGCCCCACGCCTGCTGAGCGAGCAGCACGAACAGCAAGGCGATCGGCGCGAGCACTCGCAGCTGTCGCAGGCCCGAGCGCTCGTGCGCGCTGGTCAGCAGGCGATCGAAGACCGGCGCGATCACGGTCCACTGCCGCAGCCACCACGGCGGCTCTCGTCGCGCGCGCCAGCGCAGCTGATCGCGGCTCGGCAGCGCGAGCAGATGAGCGAGCAGCAGCACGCCCGCGAAGCGCTTGGCCATGCGCGAGAGCGTCTCGCCCGACTCGAAGTTGGCGAGCAGGCCGGGCTTGGGAAATTCGAGCTCGGGGATCTCCAGCAGCGGCGAGGCGATGTGCTGGGGCACGCGCGCGGCGTCCTTGCCGAGCACCAGCGCACCCAGGATCGCGCAGGTGAGGATCATGCGGCGCGCCGCGATCGGCTGCTGCGGATCGAACATCTGCTGACACGCGGAGGTCGCCAGCAACGCGGCGGGGATCGTGACCGGCGCGGGCGTGGGGCCATACGTCAGCGACCACAAGCTCACGATCACCAGCGCGACGCCGAGCCACAGCGCAGGCCAGCGCGCGCGCCGAGGCCCGAGCAGCCCGAGCACGACCAGGCCGGTGAACGGAAACATCTGATAGCCGAACGACTCGAGCGTGTCGGTGAAGCCACGCAGAGTCGGATCTTCGAGCAGCTCGAGATCCTTGGCCGCGCCGAGCAGCGGGATGTAGCCGGTGTCCTGGCCATGAGCGAGCCACAGGCCCACGAAGCCGGTCAGCGCGGCGCCGATCGAGGTCCAAAACGCGAAGTTGCGCACGAGCTTGCGCGAGAGCACGGGCTTGGCCTCGGCCGGATCGCGGCCAACGTCGGCGAGGGCGACCAGCGCGAGCGGCAGCGAGCCACCGATCACGATCCCGAGCGAGGCCACGCTGGCCGCGAGGCAGGCGAGGCCGAGCAGCGCGAGCACGAGTCGTCGGCGTCGATCGCCGTGCGAGCCCGCGTCGACCAGCGCGAGCACGGCCGCGCTCAGCCACAGCTCGCCCGTCGGGTTGCCGAGAGCGGTGCGCGAGGCGACCAGCAGCAGCGGAGAAGCCAGCGCGAAGCAGCCGGCCATCGCCACCCAAGCCAGCGACCAGCCGAGCCGCCGCGCCGTCGCGAGCGTGAGCGCGATCAGTCCGAGCCCGGCGAGCGCTCCGGGCAGACGCAGCCCGAAGTCCGTGCGTCCGAACGCGACATAGGCCCAGGTGCGCAGACGATCGGGCAGCCACGGGCTGCGCACGAGCTCGGAGCGCGGCTCGCCGAGAGCGGCGAGCGTGCGATCGAGGATCGGCAGCTCGCCGCGCGTCCACAGCCCGGTGTGGCCGAGGCCGATCAGCACGATCGCCGCCGCGCCGAGCAGCACCGCGCCGATCACCGCGTGAGGGACGAAGCGGCTGAGCCCGGTCGGGTTGCTGTCGCGCGCTTGATCCACGCGGCGCGGACTCTACCAGGCGACTCGCATGAAATCTCTCTAGCCCCCGCGGCCGCTTTCGTTTCCGCCGCTCGCTTCGCTCGCTCTGGGCACGTTGTCTGCCGCCGCACGTGTGACCCCCGGAGGGGGTCTCGCGGACGCGCGCTACGCCGCGCGAGCGCTGCGACCGGTGAGGTCGCGCCAGATTCCGCGCATCACGGCGCCCGCGATCAATCCCGGCGAGCTCCAGCCGGTCGGCGAGATCATGCGGCCGAGGTAGTGGAGGAAGCGCTCCTGATAGGCGGGATCCGTCATCATCCAGCGGATCAGCGTCTTGATGATGAACGGCGGCGGCTCGTCGTAGAGCTCGCGACGCAGCCGTCCGACAGTCTCGAGGTACATCGGGTGGGTCGCGTCGTGGAGCGTGCGCTGGTACTCGGCCATCGCCGCCTCCCAGCTGCGCTCGCCCGCCAACCACGAGCCCAGCTGCTCGGCCAGCAGCTTCGCGCCGAGCATCGCGTCGTAGATGCCCTGGCCGTCGGCGGGATCCTTGTAGTGGACCGCGTCGCCGACCAGCACCCAGCCGGGGCCGCTCGACTGGCGATAGCCGTTGCCGACCCGCTTCATGCCGATCACGTCGGTGACCTGCCGAGCGCCCTCGATCAGCCGCGCCGCGCTCGGGACACTGCGAATCGTGTCGAGGTAAAACTGCTGAGCGTCGCCCTTGATGTCGGCGCGATCGGCTCGCACGTGAATGTTGATGTTCACGCGGCCACTCGGCATCGCGAAGAACGGCACGTCGACGCCGCGGCCGGTCGTGTGAATGTGCGCGCACGAGATGCCCTCACGAAAATGCGTCACGCCCTCCCAGTCGGCGAAGTAGCAGGTGCTCACGTGCTTGGCCTCCTCTTCGACGATCCGCGCCTCGACCTTGCGGGCGACCAAGCTGAAGCGGCCGTCGGCACCGACCACCGCGCGCGCCCGGATCTCCTGCGCCGGCCCGCCGCGCTCCGAGCCGATCACGCCAACCACTCGACCGCTCGCGTCGCGCACGAGCTCGGTCACGGCGAAGCCTTCGCGCTGCTCGACCGACGCAAAGCGGCCGACGTTGCGCCACAAGACCTCGTCGAAGCCGAAGCGATCGAGCCCCCACACGTGGCTGCGACCCCACATGTTCGGGACCGGGAGCATCGTCTCGAAGTAGCCTTCGAACACGAACCTGAAGTGCGTCATCGGCTGGAGAAAGGCTCGATAGTCGGCCTCGGGAATCCCGAGCTCGTCGAGCAACGCGAGCACGCTCGCGTACAGCACCGGCGACGACGGGACGCTCGGCAGCGACGGGAAGTTGGCGCGATCGACCAGCAGCACGCGATGCCCTGCGGCGCCGAGCCGTGCGGCCAGGGTCGCCCCGGCCGGGCGTCCGCCGACGATCACGATGTCATAGTCAGTCTTGGGGTCGGTCATCGAAGCTCGATCACGATCATGGAACCGGAGGGACGTCGTACGGCTCTTGGCACACTCCGATGTCGAGGATCAAGTACATCAATACCAGCTCCTGCGGCGTGAGCCCGATGTACTTGCCGTTCTCCGCCGTGTGGTAGGCGGTGAACATGATCTTGCCGCAGCCGTACTCGCCGGTGATCGTGAGCGGGTGCTGCTCGTCGACCGGCGGCACGCCCCACGTGCTCGATCCTGGCCCCTCAATCCAGACCTTGTGGCCAACGTCGACCTGCCCGCCCTCGCCGTCGTCGACCAGCACCGGATAGGTCGCCTTCACGCCCGACCACAGGTTCACGGTCTGCAGCATCGGCAGCGCGTCGATGATCGGGTAGGGCTCGCCAGCGTTGGGGTTTTGCGGGTTGATGTCCTTCAGCGGCTCGGGCAGCGCCGCGAGCCAAGCTTGCAGGTCGGGATCGAGGATCGTGCCGATTGCGTCGTAGCTGCCGAGATCGGTGGTTGGATCGTCGGCCCAGGTCGGGAGCGTGTCGGGCTTGTTGGTGTCCATGCGCCGCCAGAAGTCCTGGTATCCGTTGAATGCGTACTCCAAGAATTCGGCCGACCAGTCGGCGACGTAGAGCTTGCCGCCGCTCGCCACCCACTCGCGCAGGTTCTCGACCACCGCCGGATCTTCCATCACCGCCAGGAACTTGTCGTTCGAGCAGGGCAAGAACAGGATGTGATACTGCTCGAGCAGCACGTAGTTGCTCAGCAATTGCTCGAGCGTGCCGAGCTTGCTCTCGGGCTCACCCCAACAATTGCTGTCCGGCCAATCCGAGCAGTCGCCATTGTCCCAAATGTCGAATTGCTCGGTGCCGAGCATCAGCACCTCGGAGTACATCGGGTCGAGCTCGATGTCGCCGAGCCCGAGCTTGGCCAGCGCGTCCTCGATCCGATCGTGCGCGCCCCAGCCGACCGCGATCTTGGGGATCGTCAGGCCGGCCGCGGGATCGTGGTGATCGGGCAGCGAGGTATGGCCGGCCTCGAGCGCGGTGGTGCCGGCCTCGACCTCGAGCTCGAACACGCGACGAAACTGGCCCTTTTGCACGCCGATGAACCAGGTCCCGGGATCGAGCTCGAGCGCGAAGCTACCGTCTGGGTTGGTATATTCGTAGGGCGTCATGCACTCGAGCTCGACGCACTCGTTGCAATACACGGTGTTGGGGATCGGCTCGGGCGCATCCTTGCTGGCCCACACCAGCGCGTCGGCGATCGGCAGCTCCTGGTTGGGTGCGTAGACGATGCCGGTCAGCGTCGCGTCGCCGTCTTCGTTGTTGCACGGATCACCGCCAGCCTCCGACGCGTCGCCCAAGTCGAGGATCGGGCCAGTCTCGAGCTCGTCGTTGCTCTGCTCGGACTCACCGGTATCGCTGTCGCCACCCGTGCCCGTGCCATAGAAAGAGCCGCCGTCGTCGCCACGACAAGCGACGAGTGCCAGCGCGAGCGCGACCGTACAACGCGAGCGAAGTGCCATGCCCACGAGCATAGGCGCTTCGCCACGCCGAAAGCGATTTTGAAGCGAACGCCGCGTCAGCGGCGGGCAGGGGGTGAGGGCCGGCGCTCCCAGATTCAGTCGTTGATGCAGGTCCAGTGCATGGTCTGACAGATGAGCGGGCCGTTAGCGTCCGCTCCACAGTTGCCGGTGCCGCTCCACATGCCGAAGTCGAACTGCATGGTGCCGAGGTTCATGCAGCTGGTCCCCTCCTGACAGTAGCCGCAGACGTCCCCGCAGTTGCCACCCCACAGGCCGACGCTGTCGTAGCCGAGCTGCTGGCAGATCGCTTCCGGGTGAAAGTGGCCATTCGCGGTGCCCGAGATCCACGCGGTGTCCGGGCTCGACGAGCACACCACCCACGGCGCGTTGGTCCAGGGATCATTGCCTGGTGTGCACGCAGCCGGGTTCTCGAACCCGCACGTGTTGCTGCAGCCGTCGCCCGACGCGTTGTTGCCGTCGTCACAGCTTTCCATGCCCGCCCACTCGAAGCCGTCGCCGCAGCTGGCCGGCATGCACGAGCTCGGGCATGCGTCGGAGTTCTCGAGGTTGCCGTCGTCACAGCCCTCGACGCCGGTCTGCAGAAAGCCGTCGCCGCAGGCCGCAGGCTGGCAGAGGATGCACGCGTCGGTGTCGGCTTCGTTGCCGTCGTCGCACTGCTCGACCCCGGTCTGCGTGAAGCCGTCGCCGCAGGTGGCGGGCTGGCAGGCCGGGCACCCGTCGGTGGTGTCTTGGTTGCCGTCGTCGCACTGCTCGCTCGCTTGCACGATCCCATCTCCGCAGCTGCCCGGCAGGCACATCGAGTTGCAGCCGTCGACGGGATCGTCATTGCCATCGTCGCACATCTCGACGCCGGTCTGCACGAAGCCGTCGCCGCAGGTCGCGAGCCGACAGTCGGTCACGCACTCGTCGTCATTGCTGGTGTTGCCGTCGTCGCACTCCTCCGAGTCCTCACGCACGAAGCCGTCGCCGCAGGTCGCGAGCAGGCACTCCGGCGTGCACGGACCCGAGGCGCTGATGTCGGGGCCGAGGTCGCACTCCTCGTCGCCCGCGACGATGCCGTCCCCACATTGATTGTCCTCGGAATCGGAGGTCGTATCGCCGGTCTCATCGCCGCTCTCCATGTCGCCGTCCCCGTCGCCGAGCGTGGTCATCGTCGTGGTCGTCAGCGAGGACCTGCCCTCATCGATGGTTCCGGTCGAACAGGCGAGCAGCCCCAGAAGACCGACCAGCGAGAGCCGCAGCGATGAAGCGCGTACCATCGCCCCTGTCTAGCATGCGAGCCCACCCTTGTCGGGCTCGTGATCTCCGGGCTATACGAGTTCGACATGGCCCACCGCGAGCCCGGCAGCGACGAGCCGACGCCCGAGCACAGCGCGTGCGGGCCCGATGAGCATCCCCCGCTGCCCAAGCCGCGCTACGACGACGACGCGCGCGAGCGAGCGGTGCGTCTGTTCAAGGCGCTCGGCGACGAGGCGCGGCTGCGCACGCTCGAGATGTTGGTCAATCGCGATGCATGCGTGAGCGAGCTGGCCGAAGCCAGCGGCGAGCAGATTTCGACCGTCTCGCATCGCCTGCGACTGCTGCGATCCGAGGGGTTGGTCACTCGCCGTCGCGAGGGCCGGCACATCTACTACTCGCTCGCCGACAAGCACGTGTTCGAGCTGATCCAAAACGCGCTCGAGCACGCCAGCGAGCACTGACGCTCAGGCACTCGTGGGTGCGCCGGCTCGCGCTCGAGCGTGCTCGATGCTCTCGACCAGCTTGCGCTCCAGCAGCTCGCGCGGCGGCAACTCGGTGAGATAGCTGGCCACGCGCACGGAGCCGTTGGTGAGCTCGAGCAGCTCGATCTGCTCTTCGTTCTTGTCCGCGCAGAGGATCAGCCCGAGCGGAGGGTTCTCGCCAGGCTGTCGCTCGTGACGATCGAGCCAGCGCAGGTAGAGCTCCATCTGGCCCTTGTCGCGCGCGTCGAAGCGGCCGAGCTTCAGCTCGATCGCTACCAGTGCACGCAGTGGGCGGTGGAAGAACAGCAGGTCGAGGTAGAAGTCGTCGGCGCCGATCGACATCCGCTTTTGGCGGGCGATGAAGCTGAAGCCCTGGCCGAGCTCGAGCAAGAAGCTCTCGAGCTCGCGCAGGATCGCGGCCTCGAGCTCGCGCTCGCTGTAATCGGCGGGCAGGCCGAGGAAGTCGAGCACGTAGGGATCGCGGAACACGAGGTCGGGCGAGAGTCGCTGCTCGTCGCGCAGACTCTCGAGCGCTTGCTCGACCACGTTCTCGGGGCGCTTCGCGATCGCGGTGCGCTCGAACAGCATGCCGTCGATCTTTTGCTGGAGGGTTCGCGTGCTCCAGCGCTCGAGGCGGCATAGCTCGGTGTAGAACTGGCGCTTTAGAGGATCCTCGATGGCGAGAAGCGCGCGGATGTGGGTCCAAGTCAATTCTGTACGCACTGCGTACAGAATCTCGGACTCGGGAAAAACCTCGGCGAAACGCATCATGTGATACAGATTTCGCGCTCCGAAGCCTCGCCCGAATTCGGCCGAGAGCGATTTCGCAACCGCGTCGACGACCTGCTTCCCGTACGCGCCGCGGTCCTCGCCGAGCACTTCTTCACGCAGCCGCCGCCCCACCTGCCAGTAGAGCAGCACGAGCTCGGTGTTGATCGTGCGGGCGGCTCGTCCACGAGCGGCCTCGATCAGCTGACGCAGCTCCTGCAGCAGCACGTCCGGAGTGAGTGCGAGCGCGTCGGTCATGCAGCTCCTCAGCGCAGCCGAAAGTGCACCCGATAGCGCCGCGTGCTCGAGACCGCCTCGCCGCCACGCAAGGCGGCCGTCCACTCTTGCCGCTGCGCGGTCATGAGCGCGTTGTGATCGAAGCTCTCCTCGCCAGAGCTCTCGACCACCTCGGCCTTGATCACGTGGCCATGCTCGTCGATCCACACCTTGACGAGCACCGATCCCTCGACGCCCTTGCGTTCGAGGTCGGGCGGGTACTCGGGCTCGAGCAAGCCGCCGCGTGGGCTCGCGACGACGTCGGGCTTGGTCGCCGCGGGCTCGTGCGATGCCGGGTCGTTGCCCAGGCCGTCGCCCGAGCCACTACCCCCGCCTCCGCCCCAGCGCTCGCCGTCGCTACCGCTGGCGAGCCCATCCGC
>DATLLB010000400.1:0-7807 GCA_035538075.1 Enhygromyxa sp. | reverse complement strand
CGCCCGCTTCGCCGAGGGTGACGAGGATGACGACGAGCTGCCGGTCGGCAGCTCGTCGTCATCCTCGTCACCCTCGGCGAAGCGGGCGAGGTCGCCGGCCACATAGAAGTCGCGCAGCTCGACCGCGCCGCCCGAGCTCTCGATCGTCGAGGGCAGCAGCCGCCGCACGATCGCGCCGTCGATGCTGCCCGCCGCTCCGATCGCATAGCGGCCCGCACACGGACCCGCGAGATCGATGAAGCTCTGGCGGTTGTTGATCTCGCCGAAGCGCAGCACCTCGTCGAACACCGCGACCTCGCCCTCGACGTAGACCGTGCCGCCGGCCATGCGCAGGTCGAGCTCGTTGATGAAGACCGGGATCGGCCGCGCGCGACGGTCCCCATTGCTGGCCGGATCCTCGAGCGCGAGCTCGATCGGTTGATCGGCAGGCAGGCGCACGTAGCCGGTGATGGTCGGGCGCGTGACCACGCCGGCGATGTCGAGGCTGATGTCGAGGCGCCCGTCGGGGCTGCCGACGCCGGCCGGAGCCAGAAACGGCGCGAGCGCCGAGAAGTCGAGCCCGCCGCTGATGCTCGCGGCCGTCGTGCCACCCGGCAAGATCGCGTTGTCGGGGATGCCCGGCACACAGCGCGCGACCTCGGTCAGGTCGAAGGGCTGCGCGTCCTCGGCCTCGGCCGGCTCCCCATCTTCTGCGAGCGCGCCCTCGGGCGTGGGTGCGGGCGTGGGCTCGTCCTCGCCCAGATCGAAGGTCCCGTCGATCGCCAGCACCGGCCCCTGCTTGCCGCCGCTGCGGATCTTCCACGGCTGCGCGAGGCTCAGCTGCGAGCCCTCCAGGCGAGCGACGAGCGGCTCGAGCGAGCAGGTGGTGTCGCGGTCGAGGCACGGATCACCGCCGTGCGTGGGCGCCGAGCCGTCGCGTCGGCCTCGGTACCAAAACTGCGCGAGGCTGAGATCGATGCGCAGCGGATCGCCGGCGAGCAGGCGCGGATCGTTGGGATCGATCTTGGCGCACTCGGTCAACAACGGCGTGACGTCGTCCTCGTGGCTCGGGCAGTAGCGGGTCTCGACGACCAGATCCTGCAGCCCGCCGACCACCTGCGTGCGCCACTGCTCGCGGCTCGGGTGCGCGAGCAAGGTGTCGAAGGGGAGGTTGTGAAAGCGAACATCGACCGAGGCTTCGATCTGGTTGCGCGGCGCTCCGCCGAACGCCACGGTCGCGTCGAGCCGCCAGTCGAGCGAGCCCTCGCCGGTGTTGGCGTTGGGCTTGCCGGCCAGCTCGCCCTCGATCTCCACGCGTCGGTGAGCCGCGGTCGCGGCCTGCTGGCGCAGCGGATCGGCCGGCTGCGCGGGCACGTCGACGCTGCTCAAGCTCAGCACGCCCGCGCCGAGCGGGACCCCGGCCGCGCCGAGCTGATCGAGCGCGAGCTGGCCTTCGATCTGCGGCTGCCGGAGCGTGCCCGTGACACCCAGCCGACTGCCGCTCTTGATCTGCCCGCGGACCGGCAGATCGGTCTCCAGCGTGGCCGCGAGGGCCGAGAGCGGCACGTTGGCCGCACGGACCTCGAGCGCCAAGCTCGGGTCGTCGTCGAAGCCGACCGTGCCCTCGAGCTCGACCCTACCGATCGGCACGGTCGCCTTCGAGTACAGCGAGGGGCTGACCGGTCGGTGGTAGGCCAGCGTCATGCGATCGATCTCGATGCCGTCGCGGGTGAACGCGAAGCTGGCCTCGGCGTCGCGGTAGTCGACCTTGGCGATCGTCAGCGTCTCCGCGTACGCGCCCCCGCGCGCGTGCAGCTGCGAGAGCGGGACCGGCTTTTCGTTGCCGTCGTCGATGACCAGCTCGATGGTCGCGTTCTCGGCTCCGATCCCGCTGCCGAGGATGTCGGGCCGGCTGATGTCCTCGAGCCGCAGGCTGAGCTCGAGCTTGGGATCGTCGAGCGGCTTGCCGTTGGCGAGCAGCACCAGATCGGCCGACAGCGGACCGCGACCGCCGAGCATCGCCACGCTCGGGCTGCGCAGCGTCAGCGTGCCCTGCTGGAACTCGAGCCGCGCGGCCTCGATGTCGTCGACCGCCAGCGCGCCCGAGCCCGCGCCCGCGATGTCGAGGCTGCCCGAGCCGTACGGATTGGTCAGCGGGCCGTCCGCGCTGAAGTCGGCCGCGAGCGTGTCGAACCAGCGCGGCAGCCCGAACGCGCGCAGGAACGCCTCGCCGTCGTCGACGCGGATGCTCGCGTGGGTCGGATCGAGCTCGGCGAAGCGAGCGTCCACGCCTCCGCTGAGGCGCAGCTGTCCGCCGTCGACCCCGATCCGAACGCCGCGTAGATCGAGCCCGTCGTCGGCGTCCCAGATCACCTCGCCGTCGGCCCGGATGTTGCGCGGCAGGTTGTCCTCGGCTGGCCCGCGCGTGCGGGTGATCGCCACGCGCTGCAGCTCGGCCTCGACGCGATCGAGCCCCTCCTCGTCGATCACCACCTGATGGATCTGCAGGCCGCCGTTGGTGGTGCCGGCCAGCATGCTCGAGAGCGAGGGATCGTCGGGCGTCAGCCGGCCGAGGTTGACGTCGAGCATGTCCAGATAGATCGAGACCAGCAGCGGCTCGCCGGGATTCGCGAGCACGATGTGATCCTCGCCCGCGCGTCGGTGCAGTCGCACGTCGCCGTCGAGCGCCGAGCCACGGAAGGTGTCGAGGTAGACGATCCAGCGCTGCCCGTCGTCGGGTTCCTCGGGCAGGTCGCCGCCGGCCGGCGGGCGCTCGACCTCGTTGAACTCAGCCTCGGCGAGCTCGACCGCGTCACCCTCGGACAGCCCGAGGTCGGCCCAGATCTCCGGACGCGGATCACGAGCGAGCGTCAGCGAGACATCGACGTCGCCGAGCGCCCACGAAGGCTCCGGGAACAGATCGATCGTCAGACCCTGACCGACCGCGGTCAGCACCACGTCGTCGACCGGGCCCGTCACCTTCAAGCTCGCCGGCGAGCCGTTCGCGGCGATCATCGAGCGCGCACGCCCTTGCTCGTCGGTGCTGGGCGGGAACATGCGCGCGGCCATCGGCCCGTAGTCGGTGGTCCCGAGCCTGAAGTCGAACGCCAGCTCGCCGAACACGTCGAGCAGCTGGCCCTCGAACACGCTCGGCGAGCCGCCGAGATCGGCGTCGCCCCGCACCCACATGTCCCCGATCGGTCGGTAGTTCATGCCCGAGACCAGCTCGAGGCTGCGCATCTCGGCGATCGGGATCGGGCCCTCGACGATGCCCGCGAGCACGAAGCTGCCGGTGCCGCCGGTCGCCTCGGCTCGGTAGCGCAGCGGCACCGTATCGGGGCGCCCGTCGATCGGCGCCCAGCCCTCGAACTCGAGTCCGGCCTCGAGCTGATCGAACTCGATGGTCGTGGCCCAGCCCGAGCGCTCCTCCATGTCGAGGGTCAGCACCATGCCGTCGAGGTCTGCGTGGTCGATGTTGAACGAGAGCTTCTTGAGCTCGGGCGGCCCGCTGAGATCGATGAAGGTGTCGAACGCGTCGACCAGGCTGACCATCCACTCGCCGTCGCGCTCGAGGTTGCGATACGAGCGAACGTCGACCTCCAGCCGGCCGTGGTTCTGAATATCCTCGAAGTGCAGCGACCACGGGATCTCGACCATGCCGGGGATGCCGAGCCGGTTCCACGGGATGATCTCGTGCACGACCAGCTCGACCTCGACGTGCTCGGCGTAGGCGGTGCGCCGCGATCGATCCACTCCGTCGATCTTGTAGGGCTCCCAGACCTCGACGTCGTAGCCGTGGATGGTCGTCGGCTGTCCGGTCAACAGATCGACGATCAGCAGCGGACTCCAGTGCAGCTTGCCGAACGCAAGGTCGCCGTCGAGCAGGCGACTGATGCGAGCGCCGACGAACTCGCCCAGCCGCTCGTCGTTGAAGAAGTGGTACGCGGCCAGGTAGACCACGTTGAACAGCAGGATCAGCGTCATCACCAGCTGCAGCGGCAGCTTGACGAACAGCAGCGTGGCGATCGGGTGAGCCTCCTTGGTCGGCTGCGGCGAGGTGGCGTACCAGAGGTACTGCGCGTGCAGCTGCGGGATCTGGCGAGGATGAGCGATCGCGGCGTTGATCAGCGCGTCACGAAATTGCGCGAGCCCTCGCGACTTTCGCCCGGCGACCATCGAAGCAGCGCTGGTGCTCGTGCTGCTGCTGCTGCTGGTCGCCGTGAGCGGCAGCGGACGCCCGCGGATCTCCGCCTCGACCTCGGCTCGCGCATCGACGTCGACCTCGTGCAGCGCCTCGAGCACGATCGGTGGCGGAGTGGCTCGCAGCGGGCGAGGGCGGGGCTCGGGGTAGTGCCATCGCAGCCGACGATCGCGGGCGATCGCATCGGCGCGGACCAACCGGCGGAGGATCCGATGAAAGCGTCGGCGGTCGCGGCGTCGGTCACCGCGGCTCTGCTCCTCGACGTTGCGCCGCCTGACCGTGCGCCAGCGATCGAGCTCTTGATAGGCGCGCAGCAGCAGCGCCACGTTCGGTCCGGTCGAGAACAGGTGCCGGTACCGCGTGGTCGAGCACAGCCGCTCGAGATACTTGCGGCCCTCGGCCAGCAGATCTTTCTCGGCCTGCCAGCTTTGGGTCGTGCTCAAACCGGGGTCCTTCCTCGCGTGCGCTCGGCGGTCGCTCGCGCCAGGTTAGCAGGTCGCGACGGCGCCGGCCGGTCCATGGAAGCCGTTCGCACGGGGTTTGTCGCGCCGTGCGCGACCGCAGGAGGCGAGCTTGCGAGCTGGTGATAGCGTCGCGGCGAATGTCGAACCCCGACGAGCAGGACGACCTGCAGGAAGGTGACGAAGCCCTCGATCTCGACGAGTCGGGCGAGCCCGCACCGCGCACGCTGTCCGAGCCCGGTCACACTGGCGAGCCTCGCTACGAACGGATCACTCCCGGCAGCTTCGAGGCCGAGCGGCACTTCTACCCGCGGGTGCTCAACGCCCAGCTGCACTCGATGGTGCGGTTCTTCCTGAACCTCACGCCCGATCGGATCCTGCACCGCTACTGCCACCTCAACCCGCGCGTGGAGCCCGAGGTGCTCGGTGCGATCCTCGAGACCGAGCCCAAGTACTTTCGCTGGGCCGGGGCCGATCTGCTGCACGTCACGACCGAGACCGGTCGCCGACAGATGGTCGTGGTCGAGACCAACTCGTGCCCGTCGGGCCAGAAGTCGATGCCCAGCTACGACGAGCACGACGATCAGTACGGCTACCGCAGCAACCTCGAGCACACCTTCACGCCGCTGCTCCGCGGTCGTCGACTGCCGAACGGCGAGCTCGCCGTCATCTACGACAAGAACCCGATGGAGGCGTCCGGCTACGCCGCGGCGATGGCCGACCTGTTCACCGAGCCGGTCCACCTGGTCGAGTTCCCCGACGGTCCCGAGGCCGAGGCGCGCGTCCGCTTCGTCGCCGGCGTGCTCGAGATCCGCGACGCCACCGACACCTGGGTGCCGATCCGCTGCGCGTTCCGATACGTGACGCAGCGCCCGTGGAATCGGATCCCCGTGCAGACCAAGACGGTGATCCTGAACCCGATCATCGCGTGCCTGGCCGGCGGTCGAAACAAGATGGTCGCGGCCAAGGCCTACGATCTCTACAACGGCACGCTGATGGGTACCGGCCTGGCGATCCGCACGCCCGAGACCACCTGGGACGTGTCGAAGGCCGAGATCCCGCTGTGGGTCGCGCGGCTCGGCGGTCACGCGGTCATCAAGATCCCCTACAGCAACGCCGGGCAGGGCGTGTTCACGGTCACCAACGATGCGGAGCTCGACGCCTTCATGGACGTCGAGCACCCCTACGATCGGTTCATCGTGCAGAGCCTGATCGGCAACGCGACGTGGAGCTCACACACTCGCGCGGGCAAGCTCTACCACGTCGGCACCGTGCCCAACGCCAAGGGCCGCATCTACGTCGCCGATCTTCGCGTGATGGTCTGCGCCGGACCGGGCGGCTTTCGTCCGCTGGTCTTCTACGCCCGCCGTGCTCGCGCGCCGCTGATGGCCAAGCTCGGCGAGTTCTCCAGCTGGGACATGCTCGGCACCAACCTGTCGATCAAGCGCTCGGACGGCGGCTGGGACAGCGACACCGGTCGGCTGCTGCTCATGGATCGCAAGGACTTCAACACGCTCGGCGTCGGCATCGACGAGCTGATCGAGGCCTACATCCAGACCGTGCTCGCGACCGTGGCGATCGATCAGATGGCGCAGCGGCTGATCAGCAAGAAGGGCCAGCTGCGCAGCAAGCTGTTCCGCTCGCTCAACGACGACGACGCGTTGATGGCCGAGCTGCTCAGCCGCAGCGAGATCGAGTGAGTCTCACGGACTGACCCGGCCCTCACGATCGATCTCGCGCAGCACCTCATCGAGCTCCGCGCCCTCGAGCAAGCGCGCCGCGATGCGGCCGATCGCCGTGAGCGGATGCGCCGTCATCGTCGGCGAGAGGGCTCCAATCGCGAGCCGCTGCAGCGCGTGCTCGTAACGGGCAAGTCGCTCGGTGTCACTCTCGTGCTCCGGCATGTCGACAGCGTGGTCGGATCGACGCACGAGCGCCGAGCGCCCACGCTCGATCGACCGCTCGCGCGCAGCGGTCTGCGGCTGCATGCGCGCACCCGTGGCCGGCGTGGGCTGCGACGCTGCAGCAAACAAAGAGCGGCCCGGGTGTGATGCCGGGCCGCTCTCTACGTGTCGGGCAGTCGCGGGTCATGAGCCCGGCTGCTCCTCGTCGTCGTCCTCTTCCTCGACGAGCTCGTCTTCCTCGACGAGCTCGTCATCCTCGTCATCCTCCTCCTCCACCGCTTCGAGGAAGGTCGGCAGCTCGCGGACACCCGGGAACCGCAGCTTCGAGTCCGGCTGGCGCCGGGTCAGGTAGCGGCCGAGCTGCATGAGCTCGTCGTAGTCGAAGAACCACAGCGAGTAGGCAGCGTCGGCCAGGATGCGGATCGGGTTGCTCATGCCGCTGCGCAGGTAGTCGAGCTGCTTGGTCGCGTCGGCGTGGGCACTCTTGAGGTAGGTCTTGTCGAGCTTCGTGTCGCCAACCTGGATCTCGTTCCAGCTGGTGGGGTTGTTGAGATACAGGCTGACCAAGCGCAGCACGTCTTCGGCGTCGTCGCGCAGGCCGGTCCCGCGCGAGATGTCGCGCAAGGTCATGGCGTGGTTCGGGTCGTCGCCGAAGAACGCCGTGGCCCACTTGAACAAGAACTTGTCGTGGACCTTGACGGCCTTGGCCAGCGCGTTTCGCTTCTTGCGATTGACGTTGCCGTGGACGTCGTCAGCCGCGAGGTCGAGCGCGTAGAAGACCCACGCACGCGCGTCGAGGCGCGCCAGCTCGGCCTTGCGCAGCTCGGCGCGCGGAGGCGAGACCTCCACGTCGATCAGCTCGGCCATGGTCGACCAGCTGGTGAGCATGATGTCGCTGAGCTGGAGCGCACGCTCGCGCGAAGCGAGCCGACGGACCATGCGCTGGTTGTCCAGCGCTTCGAGATCTGGGGTGGCGTCCTCGACGAGCTTGTCGAGGTCATCAGGAGGTGCAGTGATATCGATGTACACAGGCATAGCGAGCCAGAGTACTGCTCGGCGATCGATGTGCACGTCGAATCTGAAAATAGTCGATTAGCGACGGTATACGGGACATCCGTGGTGGGACTGCCAGGGCCGAGCGTGTCTCGGGCGGTGCAGAGGGGCACCGCGTGCGGTTCTCGATGGGTATCGGCGAAGCTCGATCGGACCGCATCCGGTGCGCGAACGTCTCTCTTGAACCTAGAAGGCAGCGCGCGCGGTGG
>DATLLB010000399.1:0-2477 GCA_035538075.1 Enhygromyxa sp. | reverse complement strand
TCGGGCTCCGGCTCGGGCTCGACCGTGGTGTCGTCGCTGCAGGATGCGAGCAGCAGCAACGAGGACGCGAGGGCGAGACCGAGGCGGCGGCGCGGCATGAACGCATGGTAACCCGACGGACAACGGCCGTCGATGGTCCGTGCTGCGAGCGAGATTGTCGGCGGCCGGTTGGCTATCGGCGGCGGCGCAGGCTCGCAACCGAGATCAGTAGGGCGAGGGCGGCGAGGCCGGCGAGGTTGGACTCCGGCGTCTCGACCGAGCAGTTGCCCTTCTTCTCTTTCTTCTCCTGCTTGGGCTTCTCCGGCGGGACGTCGTCGGCGAGCGCGGGGCTCGAGGCTCCGAGCAGGAGCGTGAACACGAACACGGGGGAGCAGCGGCGCAGCATGGAGAGGACTATACCGCTTTGGCGTCGCGCCGACGCAACGCCGCGCCGGAGATCAGCAGGACCAGCGCCGCGAAGCCGAGCAGGGTGCCGTTGTCGCTGGACTGGATCGAGCAGCTGCTGGTCTTGCTGTCGGACTTCGCGTCGGACTTCGCGTCGGTCTTGGCGTCGGTCTTGGTCTCGGTCTTGGTCTCGGTCTTGGCCGGCTCGGGCTCGGGCTTGGGCGGCTCGGGCGTGGGGGTCTCCACCGTGGGCTCGGGCTCGGGCGGGGCCACGTCGGCGCGCGCCGAGTTGGCCGTCGTGAGGGTCAGCGCGGCGACCAGCGAGGGGGCGAGGATCGAGAGCGTACGCGGCATGCCGCGCAGCATATCAGGGCCACGCGATCAGGGATCGCAAGGCGATGCCGACCAGCACGCTCGCCGCGTTCGCGAGCCCGGCCCACGCCAGCGCGCGGGGCAGCCCGAAGCTGCGCATCCACGCAGCTTCGGCCGTGATCGCGAACAGCTCGGCGACGATGGCCATGGTCAGCCAATTGTCGGGGATCAGCCGCGGCATCACGAACCACACGATCGGGTGGGTCAAGGCGCTGGCCGCAAACGCGAGCGCGAGCGCCTTCGGCAGTCGGTCGATCGTCGGCCGCGGGCCCTCGCGCAGCGCTCGGACGTAGATCGGCATCTCGACCACCTGCGTGAGCGCGAACGCGGACAGCCACGGGATCAGCCACTCGCTCATTTCGCCCCCCGCGGCCGCTCGAACGTGAGCCGCTCGCTTCGCTCGCTCCGGGCCAAGTATGTACGACGGCCCGTGGTGGCCCCCGGAGGGGGCCCTGAAATCAGCCGACGCGGTCGACCGTGGGCGAGCAGGAGTCCAGCCGCGAGCAGCTCGAGCATGCCGTGGAAGCGCGCGAACCGAAAATAGCCGGTCCGCGCCTCGACCAGATCCACGCACGCCCAGATCGCCAGAGCGACGGCCGCGAGCGCGAAGCCGGCCAGGATCAGCGGATGAAAGTCGTCACGCAGCGCGCGATAGCTGGCTCGAAAGCTGCGTGGGGTCGGGCGCTCGCGATCGTCCTCGGGGACCATCCGCAGCCACACGCCATAGTGGACCGCTTGCGCGAAGCAGTAGAGCAGCACGAGCCGACTCGCCCACACGCCCGGGACACTTGGCGCGAGCGCGGCCAGGTGTGCGTTGCGATCGAGGCCGCTGGGCAGCCCCGCGTCGCCGCGCGACCACCAGATTGGGTCGCTGCGCGACCAGACTGGATCGCCGAGCCCGAGCAGCAGCGCGGCCGCGAGCAGCACGAACGCGGCGAGCGGAATCCAGTGCAGCTTGCTCGCGCGCGGGCGCCAGCTGGCCCACAGCGCGACCGCGATGAAGTTGTGCGCGTGGGCCAGGAACAGATCGGCGAGCGACTCGAGCCGCCACCCCACGAACGCGAGCACCAGCGCGGCGACGGCCACCGCCACGCGCCGACGCAGCTCGCCCGAGATCACCAGCGCGCTCGCAGCCACGCCGAGCAGGCCGATCTCGAAGCCGGACCCGCATGCGACCGCGAGCAACGGGACGCCGGCGGTGAGCCACAGCGCGCGCTCGCGATGCCAGCCCGGACGCACCAGGCAGTAGCGCACGTCGGCGAGCAGGTGCGGCACGCCGAGGAGGATCGGCCCGAGCGCGAGCAACCACAGCGGCGCGAGCAGGGTGGCCAGCAGGGCGATCACGACCACCGAGCTGCCGATCGCCGCCACTCGAGCCTCGCGTGCGCGAGCGAGGCGGCTCGACAGCGGCATCGTCCAGTGCAGCGCGCGGACCCGAACGCGATCGAGAGGCGCGAGCGCGAGCTCGATGGTGTCGCTCGGTCGCGCGTGCACGAGGCCCGAGCGTACCAGAGGTGTCTACCAAGAAAGCGGCGCTTTCATGCTCCGCGGGTGCTGCAACCACCCGACGCCCCGTGAGGGGCGGGCAGGGGGTGAGGGGTCTGACCATTAGCCAGAAGTCTCGCGCAAGTGGCGAGCCATGGCCGCAGCCGGAGCGATCCGCTCCAGACCACGGGCGATAGTCACCGAACCGGGGGGCCCTCCCGAGGATTTTCCGGTGT
>DATLLB010000398.1:0-5420 GCA_035538075.1 Enhygromyxa sp. | reverse complement strand
AGCCGAGTGCTTCCATGGCCTGCGCCAGTCGGGTCCTTCACGCGAGCACTGCGAGTTTGCTTCGGTTGCTCGGGGTTTCGCGCCAGCCTAACCTGGGTGGCGGTGCGCACCTCGATGACGACCACTGGCCGCTTTGTGACGATCACCCTGGTCGGGCTGCTGGGGCTGACCGGGTGCAAGAACAAGGGCAAGAAGGGCGACAGCGAGGCGCCGGACGAAGCCGACGAGACCGCCGACAAGCACGAGGGCTACGGCAAGGCCGACGCCCCCGAGCCGGGGGCCAGCGTCGGTGAGGGCGATCCCGACGGGCCCGGCCGCAATCGCAACGCTCGCGATCTCAAGTATCTCGCCGTCGACGGTGAGCGCTGCGATCGCAGCAACAAGCGCGAGCATCAGGTCGACGTCAATCAGGATGGCTACGCCGATCTGGTCACGCTGTATGCGAGCGAGGCCGGCGGCGACGTGATCGCGTGCAAGCAGGCCGATCTCAATTTCGACGGTCGACTCGACGCCTTCATCCACTTCAGCGCCGTGGGTGACGTCAGCCGCGAGCAGTACGACACCGACTTCGACGGCCGCATCGACATGGGCCGCTACTACGAGCTCGGCAAGCTGATCCGCGACGAGATCGATCTCAACCAGGACGGCTTCGCGGACTCATGGCGGGTCTACGACGACGGTCGGCTGGTGCGGGTCGAGACCGATCGCGACGCCGACGGCCGAGCCGACATGTTCACCTACTACGTCGGCAAGCAGATCGACCGCATCGGCTACGACGTCAACGGCGACGGCAAGGTCGACACGTGGGATCACGACGCGGCCCGTCGCGCTCGGCTCGCCTTGCAGAAGCGCAACAGCGGCGATCAGAAGCCCGACGAAGAAGCCTACGTCGAGGAGCCCGGGGCTGAGGGCAAGACCGACGACAAGGGCAAGACCGACGACAAAGACAAAGCCAAAGCCGACGACAAGGGCAAGAGCGGCAAGGATGGCAAGGGCAAGGACGGCAAGGACGCCGCCAAGTCGCCACAGAAGCCGAAGCCCAAGGCCGACGAGTCGAAGTAGCGCCTTTTGGGCCCTCGCGCCTCGCCCGCAACGCCGTCCGTGGCTGCTGCTGTCAGCTCATCGCCAACGCGGTAGAGTGCTGCCGCATGACCCCCCCCGAAGAGCCCGAGGTCGAAGCCGACGACGACATTGCGGAGGCGGTGGAGGGCGACGACGAGGAAGAGATCGAGGCCGAGGGCGACGACGAGTTCGACGATTACGCCGAGCCCTTCGAGTCGCGCTCGTTCGGTGGCGAGTTCGTGTGGGCCGAGGGCGACTCGTTCACCTGCAAGATCCTGCGCGTGCGCGCGGGCGAAAAGGTCTTGGTGTCGACGCGCGGGCGCAAGGACATGACGGTGATGCTGACCGGCGGCCGTGCGATCCTCGAGGTCATCGAGGGCGAGGACGTCGATCGCGTGGAGATGCTCCCGGCCGCGCCGATTCAGGTGCACCCCGATCGCGAGCATCGGCTGGTGGCGATGACCGAGGTCGAGATGTTCACCGTCTACTCGCCGCTCGAGAGCACGTAGCGATTCGCTGTCGCGATCTGCATCGGTAACACGCGTTGTGAAGCCCTGGTGTTCGACGGCGCATGCTCGTCGGACTCGCCCTCGCTTCGCTGCTCGCTTCTGCCCCCTCCCCCGCTCCCGCGCTGCCCTTCGATGACGCTCGGTTCTCGCTGCACGTCGGCGGGCGTGCGGGCGGACGCTTCATCGGAACCGACACGGCCGACCCAACCAGCTTCGGCGGTGGAGTCAGCCTCGGGCTCGGCGTGCGGCTGTGGCAGGGGCTCTACCTCGAGGCCAGCGTTGGCGAGGGCGTGTTCTCGAACCCCGAGCCGGTCGAGAGCTTTCGCCACTTCGGCACCCACGCGGCGCTGGGCGAGAGCTCGAGCGAGAGCGCGACGGAGAGCCCCAAGCCCTCGCCGCTGATCGTCGGGCAGATTCTCCTGGGTGCGCGCTACGAGGTCCGCACGGCGAAGACGCTGCGCGTGCGGCCGTCGGTGTTTCTCGGGGCCACCCACCTGCACGAAGCGACGATCGCCGACTTCCTGCGCGAGCCGGGCAAGACCATCGGCGGCACAGGCAAGTTCATTCGCCATCGCACGGGCGCGCAGGTGGGCGTGGGCCTGCGCGTGCCGTTCCCCGAGCGCTGGGGGGCCGTGGCGCCGCGCTTCTCGGCGCGCTTCGATCTCGACGCGGCGTACTACTTCGACAAGCACCCCGGTCGCGTGCAGGCCGGGCTCGGCGTTGGGCTGCAGGTCGTGTTTTGATCAACGCGATCGCCGGTCGCCGATCACCCGCGCAGGCACGCCGGCCACGATCGCCCACGCAGGCACGTCACGCGTGACCACGGCACCCATGCCGACGACCGCGTGATCGCCAATGGTCACGCCGTCGGTGACCCCGGCACCCGCGGCGATCCACACGTCGCGCCCGATCGTGATGCCCTGCGAGCGCACCGGTTGTCGGCGGATCTCGTCGCTCGGATCGATCCCATGATCGAACGCGAACAGCTTCGCGTCGGTCGCGATGCGCACGCCCGCGCCGATGCGAATGCCCGCGCGCCCGCCATCCATGCTCACGCGCGCGTTGATGCTGACGTCGTCGCCGAGCGTGATCGGCCCGTGCAGGAACACCTCGGCCGCGATCGTCACGCGGTCGCCGATCCGCACCGGCCGGTTGGGCTCGGCGAAGATCCGCGCCTCCGGGGCGATGAAGCAGCCCTCGCCGATCTCCACGACTTCGAGCGCGCGCAGCCGGGCCTGGATCTCGGCCTGCCAAGGCTCGGCCCACGCCCGGATGCTCGGCTTGGCCTCGATCCACAGCCACGGCATCCACGAGAGCCGCAGCTTGTGTTGCTCACGAAACTGCTCGTCGCTCATAGACACTCGAGCGCGATGTCGCCGGGCGCGTGGCACTTGAGGCACACCCGGCGATTGCGGCTCTCCAGCGCAGTGCAGCGCGCCGACCCTGCAAACTCGCCGCCGTGCGGGCTGACGTCGAGGCCTGGCGTCGCAGCCCCGGTGGTCGCGTGACAGGCCAAGCACGCGTCCTCGGTGTGGCAGCTCGCACAGGTGGCGATGTTGCGCTGGGCCGGCAGCGCGTGGCCCTGCGGGGTGCCGGGCGGGCCGCTCCAGTCGGCCGGATGGAAGCGCAGCGGCGAGCCCACACCGAACGCCCCCTCTTCGCCCTCCGAGGTGACGCCCGTGCGGACGTGACAGCCTCGGCACTCGCTCTGCAGCGAGTGGCAGCTCGAGCAGTCCTGCGTGTTGGCGCGCGCGTCGATCGGGTGACTGTTCAGATAGTCGTCGGCGTGGATCCGCATCGGCCGAATCGGCCCGGCGTGACAATCGGTACAGAAGGTGTCGTCATGGCAGCTCGCGCACAGCTCGGGGTTGGCCTTGGCGATGCCGACGTGGTCCTGCACGAACGCGAGATCGTGATTGGCCCCGCGCGAGCTCTGGCCGCGCGGCAGCAGCTTGGGCGCGGTCGCGTCGTCGCCGAGTCGAGTCAGCAGGCGGCCATCGTCGCCGGTCGGGTGACAGGTCCCGCAGCGATCGCTGGCTTGCTTGCCGTCGTGGCAGGTCAGGCACGTGGCCTCTTTGGGCAGCTGGGCCATGGTCGCGCGCCCGACCTTGCTCATGTCGCCGTGGCAGCTCTCGCAACCGGTGCCGCGCGCGAGGTGGGCTTGATGCGAGAACTCGAGGTTGGGCTGCGGGAAGATCGTGGTCGCGGTGACGCGCTGCGCGTCGACGTGGGTGTGGCAGTCGGCACAATGAGCGGTCTCGCCTGCCCCTTCTACCGTTTGGCGCGGATGCTGATCGCCGTGGCAGCTGTCGCAGACCTCGCCGGTCGGCAGGTCATTCTGCGACGACAGGCGGCTCTGCTCGATCCGCGTGTGGCACTGCTTGCATTGCATGCCCGCCTGCAGGTGCTTTGCGTGATCCATGCGCACGCGGATCTCTTGCACGGGATAGACCGGACCGCCGGGCCGCTGCGGACCCTCGCTGCGGCCGACGGTGGCGGGCGGCTCGCTGACCGGGCGATTCGGCCCGAGCCCGAGCGCCGTGCTCGCGAGCCCGAGCACGAACAGCAGCGCGAGCGCGAGCGCGATGACGTTCGAAGCCCTCATGTGCTGCGCCTCCCGATCCGCATGGTCCAGTCGACGCTCAGCGTCGCGAGCCCGCGAAACGCATGCACCACATACGAGGAGAGCATCTCCTCGGCGAGCAGGGTCAGGTGCACGCCGTCCCACAGCTTGAAGTCGGCGCCGGCCTGAAACGAGAGCCCGTAGCCCTCGCGGGTCGGCGTTTGATCATCCGAGTAGCGCGTCACGTAGCTGCGCAGATCGACGCCGATGCGATCGTTGGCCACGCGCACCTGACCGTCGAGGCTGCCGCCGGTCCGCAGCCCACCCTCTCCACCTTGAGCGAACGCGTCGGCGCGCACGGCCAGCCGGCGATGCTGCCACAGCGCCGCGATCGCCCCGCCGGGACCAAAGCTGATCGGTTTGGGCGGCTCGACGCCCAGCGAGTCGGTCGGCTCGTTGCGAAACATTCGCATGCTCGCGCGCCCGAGCAGCGTCCAGCCGCCCCCGGGCCGGACCTGGTAGCTCAGGCGCACGTCCTCGAACGGCTGCACGTTGAACACGTTGAAGATCGAGTCGAGATCGAAGTTGGGGATCGTGCGCAGATACTGGGCGCGGATCGTGTGCTGCTCGGAGACCGCGACGCCGAAGCCCACGGTGGTGTCGTCGAAGCGCAGGGTGCCGAGGTTGAAGCGCACCGCGGCGAACGGCGAGAACACACCCTTGGCGAGGTTCATGTTCACGGTCGCCGAGACCAGCTCCTGATCGGTGGCCCCGAGCACGCCCTCGCGCACGCTGCCGTCGGGCGATCCGGTCGACTCCAAGATGTTGCGGTTGATCCCGGTCGGCGTGAAGGTCTTGCGGTAGGCGACGCGGGCGTGAATCCACGGGATCTCGATCACCGAGACCGCGGCGCCGATCATCGGCGAGCCCGCTCGATCGGCAGGCTCGCGGCCGGAGGTGCCGCCGAGCTCGAAGTTGGGCCAGCCGAACACGTGCGCGGCGTTGACCTGCATGCCGCCGAACGCCTCGATGGCCAGGTGCGCGGGCGTGTTGGCGCGCGCCCACCCGCCGTCGAACGCGTACCAGTCGAGCCCGCTGGTCTCGAACTGCCGACCGGCTCGGAAGTCGAAGAAACCGCCCAGCCGGCGCCCTTGCAGATATCCGTACAGTAGATCGATCTGGCGCCCGTCGAGGCTCTCGAGCACCGGCCCGGAGTCGGGGCCGGCCTCCGAGAGATAGCTGCCGAACTCCTGGCGCAGGCGCATCGACGCGACGATCTCGAGCTG
>DATLLB010000397.1:0-10886 GCA_035538075.1 Enhygromyxa sp. | reverse complement strand
AGCGGCGGGCTGCCGGATGTCGGCAACACCGGGTTCACGGTGATCACCGGGTTGAAGTTTGGGATCCCGGTCGGGCCCGGGGCTGCCACGACGGCGCGCGAGGAGGAGCGGCGCGTGGCGAAGCGGAAGGTGCGGGTGGTTCGGCCCGCTCCGACGCCGCAGGTGCACACGGTCGTGGTGCCGACGCCCGCTCCGGCGCCGGAGCCCGCTCCCGCGCCAGAGCCCGCTCCCGTGGTGCCCGCTCCCGCTCCCGTGGTGCCCGCTCCCGTGCTACCCGACAGCGCGGGCGAGTGATTCAGCGCCCGCTCAGCCGCCGATAGGCCTCGCGCCGCGCGTGCTCGTGCGCCTCGAGCAGCTCGGCCGGCAGCGCCTGCGATCGATCGAGCGCCCGCAGCAGCCGACGGTTGCCTGCGACGCTCAGCGGCGAGAGCTCGCGGACGCGGCGAGCCAGCGCGAGCGCCTGCTCGTCGAGCTGATCGATCTCCACCAGCGCGACCAAGCTCGCCTGCGCGTCGGTGATCGCGACCTGCTCACCCGCCAGCAGCAAGCGCCGCGCGACCGTCGATCCAAACGCGGCGTGAATGCGAGTGAGCCCGGCGGCGTGATAGACCACGCCGAGCTTGCCGGCCGGCACCCGCAAGCTCGCGCTCGCACACGCGAGGCGAAAGTCGCAGGCGGCGACCAGCTCGACGCCGGCCCCGATCACATAGCCGTTGATCGCCGCGATGAAGGTCGCGTCGGCGTCCTGCATCGCCGCGGTCGCACGGATCAGCACGTCATCGGGCGGCACGGCGCCGCTGCCATCGAGCTCGGCCAGCGCGGTGAGATCGAAGCCAGCCGAGAACGCTCGATCGCCGGCGCCACGCAGGATCACGACCTCACCGCGCAGCTCGGCGCAGCGCTGGGCGATCCACTCGAACACCGGCGGCGCGATCGCGTTGCGACGCGCGGGGTTGTCGAGCACCCACGAGAGCACGCCCGGCTCGAGCTCCTGCTCGCGCAGGCCGATCACGGCGTCGGCCCCCGATCGAGGAAGCTCAGCAGCGCACGCAGGAAGTCGGCCGGCTGCTCGAGGTGCGCGGCATGATCGGCGTTGGCCAGGATCACCCACTGACGATCGGGCACCTGCAAGCGCGTGAACAGCTTAGCCTGCCACAGCGGGCGAGCGATCGGATCGCCGACGCCGTGGATGACCAGGGTCGGGATCTTCACCTGCGTGGGATCGAGCGCGTTGAACTGCTGGCCGGCCGCCCAGTCGACGCGGATCGGATCGGCGGCCAGCGAAGCCTTCACATACGCCGCGATCGCCTGCTCGGAGATCGTGCCGTCGGTGATGAAGTCGCTGCGCGCTCCGGCCTCGGTGTTGGCCTCGCGCGGCGGCTCGCCGCTGGGCTCGCTGTCCTTGCTGCGCTCGTCGGGATCGCGCGGGTAGCCGTAGAGGATGAGCGCGCTCGCACTCTCGGGCGATCGCTGCACGCACAGCTGGGCCACCAGCGCGCCGAACGACCAGCCGAGCACGGCCGGCGCCTTGCCCTCGCGCTCGCGCACGAACGCGAGCGCGGCGGCGAGATCCGCTGCGGCACGATCGGGCGTGAGCCAGCCGCTCGCGTCGCGCTGCGTGCCGCCGTAGCCGCGAAGATCGAGCGCGTACGTGGCGAACCCGAGCCGCGCGAGCCCGTGCATCAGCGACAGCGAGGGGTCGTCGCCGACCCGCAGATCGAAGTCCGGCAGGCTGCTCCACGTGCGGCCGTGCAGCAGCACGATCGCCGGTCGATCGGGCTGCTTGCTGGGTGGGGCCAGCGACCAGAGCCGCAGCGCGTGGCCGTCGTCGGCGGTCACGGTCAACGCTTCGGCGGCGCTCGCCAGCTCGGGATCGGGCTCGACCTCGCTCGGCGTCGGCTCGTCGGCAGCGTCGCTCGATTGCTTGGTGTCGGTGCTCGCCGGCGGACAGTCGGTCGTCGTCGGCGCGCGCGAGCAGGCCAGGGCAGCTGTCAGGACCAGTGCGATCGGCAGCAGGGGTCGGATCACGCGCTGACGTTCGCGTCATTTCGAGCAGCCGGCAAGAGCGGGGTGCGAGCGCGCGGGTGCTACCATCGCGGCGAGCGATGCCGTTCGCCTACTACCAGCGCCTCTCGCCGCGCAATCGGGCGATCTACCGGCGCAGCGCGGCGATTCGACGGCTCGAGCTTCCGCGCACGGACGAGCTGCACCCGCACGTGCTCGCGCTCGAGCAGGCGCTGATCGGTGCTCGCCGCCAGGCGATCGCCAGCGCGGCCAAGCGCTTGCTCGCGCACACCTGCGCGCAGCTCGAGGTCGCGAGCGTGAGCACGATCCGCGTGCTCGAGGTCCGCCCGAGCGACGCGACCAGCGAGCTGCACGGCCTCTACGAGCGCGACGAAGCCGGGCGCACGCGCATCACCGTGTGGATGCGGACAGCCGCCAAGGGCCAGGTGGTCGCGTTTCGAACCTTCTTGCGCACGCTGCTGCACGAGCTCTGCCACCACCTCGACTACGATCTCTACGCGCTCGCCGACAGCTACCACACCGAGGGCTTCTTCGCGCGCGAGTCGAGCTTGATGCGTCAGCTCGCGCCTGCGCTGGCCAGCGAGGACGAGCCCGCAGCCGAGCCCGCGCAGGCCCAGCTCGAGCTGCCGTGGTGATCGCTCACGCGGCCAGCGAGCGCATGACCGGGACCAGCAGCTCGCGAAAGCCTCGCTCGACGATCGACTGCACCTCGGCGCTTGCGAGCATCCCGTGCGCCGGCACGCTGGTCGTCGCTCCGCCGAGCATCGGTGGACGGGCCGCGGCGAACACCTCGGCGACCGCTTCACGGACCTCGTCGCCGCCAACATCGATCGCCCAGCGCAAGGTCATCCACGAGAGCTCGGCGTGCTCGGCCTCCTCGCGGGCGATCTGCTCGAGCGCAGCACGGACGGCGGGATCGCTGGCGCTCGCAGCCAGCTCGCCGGCCAACCACGCCGCCGAGCTCTCGGCCAGGCAACCTTCGCGCGCGGTCGCGACGGCCAGCTCGACCAAGCTCGCCGCGATCGGGGCCGCGCTGCCGATCGGCATCGGCCCGGGCCCGAGCGGCTCACCGGCGTAGTGGCTGGCCAGCGCGTAGCAGATGCGGGCGTGCGCGAACTCGTCGGCCGCGGCCTGCTGGCTGCGCTCGAGCAATTCCAGCGGCGCTCCGTGGGCGATCAGCTCGAGGCAGATGCGGTGAAAGCCAGCGACCGAGGAGTGCTCGGCTCGAGCGTTGTCGCTCCAAAATTCGGCCAGCGCGGATCGTTGCTCGGGTGAGAGCGCACGCAGATCCGGCCGCAGCTCGGGAGCCGCTCGCGTGCCCCAGCTCGAGCTGCGCACGGTCGGCGCCGCGATGACCTCGGCCTCGGCCACGTACGGTCGGCCATAGCAGCCGCAGTCCAGATCGAGGTCGGTGTCCGAGCAGGCCGAGGTGTCGACGTGGACCGTGTAGCAACACTCGCCCGGCTCCACGCCGTCGACCACCTGTTCGATGACCTCGCGCTCCTCGCAGCCGTCGTCGCTCTCGGTCCCCTCCATGGCCAAGCGCTCGAGGACCGCGTTGGGCATGGCGAGCGGCAGGCAATCCTCGCCTTCCGCGAGCACATAACACTCGGTAACCTGCTCGTCGGCCTCGACCGCGCCCGAGAACAGCAGGCCCGGCACCGTGCCGACCCCAAATGCAGCGAGCAGCCGGATGCGAAAGCTTCGGAGACGTTGGTCGCGGTCCATCGCGGGGGATTGTCTCCAATCCTCCCCCGCTGGATCACTAGAAGCGGAGCGTGGCCGTGGCCCCGACGCTGCCTCGCGTCGCCCCGGGCACCACGCTCCAATGCATGCCCTGGTAGCGCTCGCGATTGGTCCGGTAGTGGCTGGCGAAGGAGAACATGCCGAAGCCGGTGTTGAGCATCAGCGCGCCGCCATCGGACGCGGCGATCCACAGCGCGCGGCGCTGCACGTTGCACTCCCACGAGGTGCAGGGGTTGTTGGCGTCGGCGTAGATCAGCGCGTAGTGGGCCGCGATCGAGGCGATGCCGAGACCCGTGAACATGGCCCCGAAGGCGACACGGGCGACGTAGTTGCGCGAGCGCAGGTCACCGTAGATGGATTGCCACGCGTTGTGCTGACCGAGCGCCCCGGCACCGATCACCGTCAACACGATCGACGAGCCATACGCCGCGCCGACGAACACGTCGTTGCTGTCGGTGCCCGGTGAATCGTAGTAGTCGAAGCAGCGGGTGAGGGAGGCAAAGCCCGCGTCCGACCAACGCCGGCAGTTGTTCATCGCCACGTCGACCTGACCCAAGCGAGCGCCGAGACCCACGCTGAACGCCACCGAGCTGCCGACCAACAGACCAATGCCCATCATCGGCTTGCGCGGCACTTGGTAGGGGCGCGGCGGCGGGGCGATCGGCTGCGGCCGCGCGGGCGAGGGCTCCGAGACCACCACGTCGGCCTGCGGGCCCCAATTCGGGATCGCCGGCGGTGGGGCAGCAGGAGCGGGCGCAGGGGCGGGCGTGACGACGATGACGGGAGCCTCGGCCGCCGGAGCTTCGGGAGCGGCAGCCGGAGCTTCGGGAGCTGCAACCGGAGCTTCGGGTGCGGGAGCCGGAGCCGGCTCGGGAGCGGGAGCCTCGATCGTCACCGGATCGGCAGGCGCGTCCGATGCAGGCGGAGGGGCGAAGGCCAAGAGCGAGGCCAGGGTCAATCCGACCGTCGACATGGTGCGAGGGTAGCACCTCGCGGTGGCCTAGTCGCAACCCGATCGCCCCAACCCTGCGGCAAAGCCTGCCGGAGGCGGTAGCGACCATCCAGGGCGCTTGTTTCGCCGTTACGGCGGGGATACTGTCGCGGTGTGAAGGATCGACTCGATACATCGTGGATTCGGCCCGTGACCGTGCTGGCCTCGACGGCGCTGCTCGGTGGTTCCGCGTGCACCGTCGATGAAGGTGGCTTTGCGATCTCCAGCGCTCGTTTCGACGAAGCGACGCTCACCTTGACCTTCTCGCAGCCGCTCGCCGATCTCGAGGGCGTCGATCCCAACGACTTCCGAATCAGCTTCGCGCAGACGGTCTCCGTGACCTACACGTACGAGGGCGTCACCGAGACCTACGAGTACACGAGCTATGTCGACCTCGTGAACTTCGTCGGCTACGAGACGGGCTACTACGGCTACCGACTGAACTTCCTCTCGCTGACCCCGGGCCCCTCCGCCAACCAGCTGGTGCTGGAGGCGGGCACCTCGATCGCTCCGGCGTGCGACGCCGTCGCCGATACCCGCCAGTTCTTCGAGATGTATGCGGCCATGTACTACGACGACGCGCGCTTCGACGTGACGATGTTCCTGCACTACGCGGGCGGTGAAATCCCGATCGAGAGCACGAGCGGCAGCGTGCTCGCGGACATCGGCCCGGATTGGGTGTTGAGCGAGGAGTCCTATGTCGGCCGCGAGGGCTTCGGCTTCACGAACCTGTCCCCCCAGCTGCGCATCCCCTGTCCCTGAACTCCTGAACTAAAGAGGGACAAAAGCAGAGACCGGCGTCGAGGTGCTCGACGCCGGTCTGCTCTTGTCGGCTCACCGATCGCTCAGCGAGCCGCGATGCGCTGGGCCGCGCGAGCGACCTTGGGATCGGCATCGCCAACCAGCACGGTCAGCTGCGAGAGCCCCTCGGCATAGGCCGGATCAATGCGATCGATCGCCTGCAGCGAGCTCAGCCGCACCTCGGCGTCGGGGCTCGCTAGCAGCCCAGTCAACGCCGCAGTCGCCGACTGCACGCGCAAGTACCCGAGCGAGCGCGACGCGGCCAGCTGCACGTCGGGCAGATCGTCGAGCGCGTCGATCAGCGGCACCGCCAGCGTCGCGCCGTCGGGGTGGCGCCCGGCGATGTTGGCCGCGGCCGTGCGCACCTGCGGATCCGTGTCCGCGAGCGCGACCTCGATCGCCGCCAGCGAGTCGGGCCCCGCGACGCGGCGCAGGCTCGAGACCATGCCCACGCGGACCAGCGGATCGGGCTCGCTGACGAGCAGCTCGCCCAGCACCTTGGCGTACGCACCGTTGGTCCGCACCAGCGCCGCGACCACGGCGGCCTTGACCTCGGCGCTCTCGCCCGCGATCAGGTAGCGGTGCAGCAACACCGGCGCCGCGTTGGGATCCTCGAGCTCGGGTCCGACCAGGCGCAGGAAGCCCGAGCGCGTGGGCTTGGGCGCGACCGTCATCACATGCTCGAACCACTCGGGCGCCTCGCCCTGCACGCGCGCGACCTCGTGGTCGACCCACGCCTGCCAGGGCCCGTCGATCGCCGCCGGGGCGCTGCTCGGCGGGCTCGGCAGCTCGGGCGCGGCCACGATCGGCGCGGACCGAGTGGCCTCCTCCGACAGCTGCGCCGGCTCGAACTGGACCGCGGCCGAGCGCTCCTGGTTGCTGGGCTCACCCTCCTCGCCGACGCAGCCGACCGAGAGCAGCGCGAGCGAGAACAGAGTCATGATTGAGGTACGCATCAGTTGCCTCCTTCCAGGCCGAGCAGCGACGCGCCGGCGGTGGTCCAGTCTTCGAGCGGAGTCCGGGTCACGTTGGTGCCGCAGTGCACCTCGCCGTCGAGCAGGTGGTAGCTGTACCAATCGTCGATGAACGCGACCTCCAGCCCGTCCGGCATGCGGTTGACGAAGTCCTGGGCGATCGGGTCGTCCTCGGGACCGAGGTTCTCGGGCCGCGCGAACGGATCCGGGACCGCGAGGATCGGCGTCTGCCCGTCGATGTTGGCGACGATCAAGTTGACCGTGCCGGGCGTCAGCGCGACCACATAGTTGCCGCAGAAGTCGAGCAGCTCGAACACGGTCGGGATGTCGATGATGTCGTCATCGGTCAGCCCGAGCTCGGTCTTGAAGCGCTCGCGCAGCGGATCGAGCTCGTTGGCCTGGAGATCCTCGTTGAGCGATCGCAGGGCCGTGTCGGCGAGCAGGTCGCCCACGGTCGCGAACCCGTAGGCCTCCTGATAGCGCCCGAGCTCCCAGCTGGGGTCGAGGCTCTCGAGCAGATCGTAGGCCGCGGTCGTGTCCGACAGCAGCATCTTGAAGCCCTTCGGCGAGCTCGGGTCGGGCACGAAGCTGCTGAACTCGTCGACATGGCCGACGCACAGCCACGCGGTGTCGACCGGGAACGGGGCCTGCAGCGTCTGCGTGTCGAGGAAGTCGGCGAGCACCAGATCCATGCCCTCGTTGCCCTCGCGCCCGTAGTAGATGCGCCCGAACGGAAAGCCGTCGGTCGGTGGCGCCGCGTCGAGGTTGCCGAACGAGTCGAAGGTGGTCGCGTTGATCGGGTTGCCCCAGACCCCGACGTGCCAGTTCGGATCGGAGAAGTAGTCCTCGGCGTAGTTGTCGAGCCCGCGATCGCGGATCGAGTCGATCACGGTGTCGACCCGCACGCCGCCCGGCCCGGTCGAGAACCCGAACTCGACCTCGTCCTGAATCCAACGATCGTGCTGGTAGGGCGCGCCCGGGACCAGCGACACATCGTCACCGAGCACCGCCTGGTAGTCCGCGACGAACTCCTGGTTGTCGTTGGTCTGCACGATCCACAGGTGCTCGGCCGGCTGCAGGTGATGGTTCATGATCAGCGGCGAGCTGACGGCCTCGACCGTCGCGCTCGCGAGCACGTCGCCGTTGGCACCGACGCGCTCGAGCGTGAGCGTGGCGGCGTTGTAGAACTCGCCGAATTCGTAGGGCAGCTCGATGTCGCCCGACGGATCGCTGATCTCGTAGCTGGACAGCGGCTCGCCCACGCCGCTGCCGAGCACATGGTTGCCCTCGTGCCAGAAGCGAATGCCGACGAGCTCGCCGGCCAGCGTAAAGCGGATGGTCTCACCGGGCGCGTAGGCGGCCGCCGGGATCACCAGCGTCCCGACCTCGTCATCGCCATCGAACACCACCTGCAACCAGTCTTGCTTGCCGTCACCGTCGTCGTCGTCGAGGTTCGGCGCCGCGTAGATTGGGCCAAACTCCCAGGCTCCTACATCGCCGTCGCCGTCGCCGTCACCATCGCCGGTCTCACCGTCGCCGTCGCCGACACTCTCGGCGCTCTCGTTGCCGTCGTCTCCTTTGCAGCCCTGACCCGAGAACAGGCCGAGGCTCGCAACGCAGACGACGACCGTGGGTCGTATCCAGGTATCACGCTGCATCGCCGAACGGTACCGCATCACCGGCCGCGGCATGGGCGATTGTCGTGGATCGACGCATGCGCGAGCGCATGCTCGACGACCCATCGCGCGAGCGCAGTGTTTCGCCGCAGGCGCAGCTGTCTCGCCGCAGTCGCTCAAATAGGCGTAATGTCGATGGTTTGTCCAGACTGTGGACAGGTCGCGGGCCGCGGCCGCCACTCGGCGTGGGCGTGCACCAGCGATCACAACGCGGCGTCTCACAACGACGCGACGTCGACCCCGGTCACCTGTCCGCCGGCGTAGACCACCGTCACGCGCTTGCGTCCCCACGACTCGGTCGGCGCGATGTCGGTCGCCCACGTCTGCGCGGTCACGCAGCGGCTCGAGCTCGCCACCGCGACGATCTCCTGGTCGGTGGTCTCGAACGACCAACGCCCGTCGCTCGACAGCTTGCAGCGATCGAGGGCCTCCTGCGCGAGCGTGTCGAACCCGACCGGGCTCGAGAGCGCCGGATGACGATGGCCGATCACTCCGCCGCAGCGACTCGAGCTCCCGTACGATCCGCCGCCGCAGATACCGATGCCATAGCCGAGCATCGGCGCCGGCGCGGCGCCATCGAACTGCGCGAGCGCCCAGGCCGACGAGAACGGCGAGACCACGGCCGCGTGAAAGGCCAACGCCGTGCGCACCGCCTCGGACAGCTGATTGGTCGCGTCATTCGTCGCGTAGGTGGCCGCGATCCGCTTGCCCTCGATCGGATCGGGGCTCGCCGTCCAGGCGCGACGCTGACCCCAGACCTCGCCGACGAACGCAGCGCGAACCATCGCCGCGCCCGTGTGCTGGTGGTCGGACCACGCCCACCGTCCGCCGGCCTCGAACCATGGCGCGAGCGTGTCGCTGCGATGGCTCCCGTCGGCGAGCTCGAGCTCGAGGCCGAGGTTCCAGATCCGCTTGGGGCTGACCAGCTCGTCCGCGAACGACGAGCCATCGCCGTCGGCGTCCCAGGCCATCCCCCCGGCTGCCCGGGCGATCGCGGTCCAGGGATCGTCTCCGGCCGCGGGCGCGAGCCCACGATCGTCACTCACCAGCCGCACCACATGCATCCGCGTGGCCGCAGCCTCGGCGGCCTCGAGCTGCACGCCGAGATCGAAGTCGGTGCGCAGATACAGATCGCTGAGCGTGATGATCCAGTCGGCCCCATCCACCTCGCTCGGCTCCTCCAGCAGCGAGCGCGCATGGCCGATCGCCTCGCCGACCTCGCTGCCGTTGCGCGCGTCGAACTCGAGCTTGACGAGATCCTCCGCGCCCCAGGCTGCGGGCACGAAGTCGTGATAGACGTGACGAACCTCGCGGTCGAACAGCAGCACCTCGACGCGCGCGTCCATGGCCGCGAGCGCCTCGAAGTACGCCGCACCAAACACCAGCAGCTGCTCGCGGTCGTAGTCCGAGAGCGAGCGCGAGCTGTCGATCAGCAGCACCGCGCGACGCACCGGCGGGAGCTTGGCCAGCTCGGCCGGCGCTGCGAGCTCGGCCTCGAGCATGCGCGGCAGCGGCCCCGAGTCGGGCGCGAGCTTGGCCGCCGCCGCGGGCGTGCTCGCAACCAGGGCGTCGATGTCGAGATCGACCGCGCGCACCCGACCGCGGCCCGGATCACGCGGGCTCAGCACGATCGTGTGGGCTTGCGCGCCGTCGAGGATCGTCGTGCTGCTCAGCTCGGTCTGCCCGAGCGACGCGAGCAAGTCGTCACCCGGCAATCCGGTCAGCTCGATCTCCGGCGTCGCGCCATAGCCCGCGAAGCTCGGCAGCTCGATCGTGTAGTGCCCTTGCTCGTACACGCTCGGCACGAACACCCGAAACGCGACCGTCCGCTGCTGCACCGGGGGGATCGGCCAGAGCTGCAGGTCGGCATCGCAGCGCCAGTCGTTGCGGCTCACCAACACCGCAGTATCGGAATTACCAGCCACCTGATCATTTGAACCGAGGTAGTAGGCATCAAATCGGGTCCCCGCCTCGTCGGGGTTCAACAGCTCCGCCGCCCTCCACCGCGCCACACCCTCGGGGCTGCGCTCCTCGATGCGCACCTCGTCGAGGATCGCCTCACAGGGCAGCAGCAGCGGCAGATCGACCCGCGCGTACTCGAGCGTCGGGTTGAACAGCGATCGCGTCACCTGCAGGGTCGCGCCGTCGCGGCCGATCTCGAGCTCGATCGTGTGCGCCTGCTCCTGCACGATCGTCGACGCTGGGATCGGTTCCTGGGCCTGCGCCGCCAGGCTCAGCAGCAACGTCGAGGCACAGGCGAGGGGACCGGCGAGGCGCGTCACGGCGGCCCACGACAGGGGGACCTGCGGCAAGTTCCGGCCGACCTCAATACCGTTGCTGATCGTTCGACACTGCGCAGGCCATGTCGTGCACCCCGGAGGTGCCGATCTCGAACGGCACCTCCGTCCCGCCGAACTCGAGCGTCCAGGTCCCGGCCGTGACCGGCGGCACATCACAACTCACGAGCACCTCGTCTCGCCCCTCGTCATCCGGCTTGCCCGTGAACTCGGCGATCAGCGTGACCTTGAGCTCGGGGTTGCTGGCCATATTGTCGGCGAGCGATAGCCACAACAGCGCGCGCTCCTTGGCTTGCTCGTCCCGGCTCTTCGGTCGGTCGAACGCGAAGTGGGCCAGCAGCACGCGGCGGTGGGCGGCCTTGGCACAAGCTGCGCA